>JAAUSO010000005.1 GCA_012033205.1 Richelia sp. SL_2_1
CCCAACTCCTAACTCCTAACTCCTAACTCCTAACTCCTAACTCCCAACTCCTAACTCCTAACTCCCAACTCCTAACTCCTAACTATTCAAAACTCCTTCCATCTGTCTTGGGGGAGAAAAGACCTGTCTATTGAAATTGGGGCGACTGGTTCGGTAAGGGTAAATGTACCTGCTTGAATCCATTGCTTCAATTCTATGGCAACTTGTCGCGAGAGAAATATACTCGCTAAAGGGGCTACTCTAACTGTTTTTCCGTCAATGGTGATGCGTCCGGATTTGAGTTGAGTATAACTAACTAAACCAAAGGTAGGACGCACCCGTCGGGGAATGGAAAAGTCTACTATCGGCGCGACAATATCTTTGTCTTGGACGGCACAATGTTCTACTACTTGCTCGTTTAACACTGGTAAAGGTATCCCAACTCCCAACATGATCGAAGGTCCATAATTGTGGAAATAACAACCTCTTACCCAACGCGCATCCATTTGCTTGGCATCGCCAATTAAAGCTAAAGTCGCCGCCGGACCAATTGGTGTATCATTGGGTAAACGCTTTTGCATGGGATTATGTTGTGTACCTTCCCAAGAAACATAACCAATTCCACCACCTAAAAAAATCCGCGTTCCAATCCCCACAAGCTGTAAATATGGATCGTTGATTAAAGGTGAAATCGCACCGGGATTCGAGTAAACGGCATTTCCTAGACGTGGTTGTAATAGACCGAGATAAGTATAAAGCGGACGCTCTCCACCGTTAACGCCTACGATAAAATTTTGATATAAATTACGCGGATTAAATAAATAAAACTGATTGATAGTATCGCGAGTAATGGTAGTTTCAAAAGAAGCCCTGGGGTAGCAATCTGTTACTTGTCCCTGGGCTTTTACCTGTACGGGTTTACCTGCGATTAAATCTTCGATTACGTTACCACCACCGCGCAATATTTTGGAAGCGGCTTCCCCACTACGTACTTCTTCTCCTTCTAATGGTTCGGCAATACTGCTAGCACCTACATATAAATCTACCGCGCCAAAGCCTGAATATGCCGGCACACCATCCAACCAACAACGACGAATTTTGATCGGTGGGTCAGTATGTCCGAGGTTAATAATGGCACCACTAGATTCCATTTGCTCAAAGGTGCCAGTGGTAATTACATCCACTTGTTTGGCAGCTTTGGCAATGCCTACCTCTGTAACCTTTGCTTTTAATTCTTCAACCGTTAACACTACGGCTTTTTTCTGGCTTATTTTATCGTTTATTTCAGCAATAGTTCGCATATTATATCAGGACTTACGCAACTGGGACATTTTTGATTGTAGGATGTGTGACACTTTGAGAAATCTTGAACGTAATAATAACCTTCTTCTGTGTCACGTACCAACGCCCGCCCAACAGACAATTGTGTAAGTCCTGTATATGTACAAATAATACAAAAATATTTTATTTATCGATATTAATCAAAACACTGAGAGACGTTGCACTGCAACGTCTCTACATAATTTATCTGTATTGAATTAGTCCGTGAAAGGGGGACGAAAGCTTGTGTATAAGTTTCAACTGCCGGGTTTTATTTCAGACTTCCTACTTAATACTTTCTCTCCTTCGGCTCAAACATAGTAATCGCTACGGGACGATATTGAATATCAATTCCGGCTGCGGAATAGTAAGCCATTGTATGCTGCAAATATTTCTCGTCATTTCTTTCTGTATAGTCTTCCCGACAATGTGCGCCCCTACTTTCTTGACGATTAAGGGCTGATGTCATAATCAATTGTCCGACTACCATCAAGCTGCGTAATTCTAAAGCTTCAATCAGTTCTGTATTCCAACAAGTACCTTTATCATCTAAGTAAATTTGCGAGTATTTGCCTTGAATTTCTTGTATTTTTTCCAACCCTTGACTCATCAATTCTTCGTTACGAAATACGCCGCAGTAATCTGTCATGGCATCTTGAAATTCTTGCCGCACTTGGCTAATTCGGTATTCTCCGGGTTGTTCTAATAAACTTTGAATTTGCTGTTTGGCTTCGTTTATATAACGCTGCTCGTCGATAGAAGGTAGTTTACGATTTTCTACGTATCTTGCGATAGTTGCCCCGGTTCTACGTCCGTAAACGACACATTCTAATAACGAGTTACTACCGAGACGATTTGCTCCATGTACAGATACACAAGCACTTTCCCCCGCTGCAAAAAACCCTTCTACCAAACCATCTCCACTACTGCGGACTTGCCCGTCCGTGTTTACTGGTATACCGCCCATAGAATAGTGAATTGTCGGACGTATGGGCATAGGTTCGTTTACTGCGTCAACTCCAACTAAGCGGTGTGCTTCTTCCCAACAGAAGGGAACACGGCTCATGATTTTTTCTCTACCCATATGACGTAAGTCAAGATAAACACATGGTCCGCCGGGACTACCATCACGATGAGCGCCTCTTCCGGCACGGATTTCGCGGGTAATCGCTCTTGATGTAATATCCCGTGGGGCTAATTCCATGCGAGAAGGAGCGTAATTTGCCATAAAGCGATCGCCTTCACAATTGATTAAATAGGCACCTTCTCCGCGCACAGCTTCAGAAATTAATACACCGACAGGATACAAACCAGTTGGGTGAAATTGCACAAATTCCATATCTTCTAAAGGCAAACCGGCAATGGCTGTAATCGCCAAACCATCACCTGTAGAAGCATAATCATTAGAAGTAGTATTAAAAGCTCTCCCGTAACCACCAGTCGCGAACATTACAGCTTTAGCTCGCATCACTTCCATGTGTCCGTCAAGGATACGGAACATTAACACACCTTTGGCTTGATTTTCTTCCAACATCAAGCGCATCACATACCATTCATCATAAATGTGTACGCCATATCGCCGCAGATTATTCACCAATTCATGTAAAATTGCATGACCAGTTTTATCAGCAGCGTAGCAGGTACGGTTGTGAGTATGTCCGCCAAAAGCCCGTTGAGCAATTCTACCATCATCCAAACGGGAGAACAAAACACCCATATGTTCCAAATCGATTACAACATCCGGCGCTTCTTTAGTGAGAATTTCCACTGCATCTTGATCTGCTAAATAATCAGAACCTTTAACAGTATCAAAAGCGTGAGCTTCCCAACTATCAGCAGAATCCACATTTTTAAGACTAGCAGCAATACCACCTTGGGCAGCCACCGAATGAGAACGAATCGGGTGAGTTTTAGCAATTACAGCAATACTTAAACTAGGATTAGTCCGCGCAATTTCCACCGCAGCGCGACTTCCAGCCAATCCTCCACCAACTATAATTACATCGTGTTCTAACATAATTCCCCCCGACTTTAAGAAACCTGTTTTTCTATAGTTACTTATATTTTGGGGGGATGGGAAGATGGATCAGTTATCAGTTATCAGTTATCCACCATCAACTAACCACTATCAACTAACCACTGCCCACTGTCAACTCCTAACCTCTAACCTTTAACCTTTAACCTGCTTGTACTGGTTGTTGTTGGGAAACGTTACCCGGCATTGTTTCCATAGCTGTTCCTGGTTCTACGGGGGATAGTTCGATATGATTTAATAATGTGGTAACAAATGCAAATAGCAAGAAAGGTAAGGATAACAGCACTATGAGTCCGACTGTAGCTAAAGCATAAACAGGTCTTTTTGCACCCATTAAAGCTAAAGCTGATGCCAAACTGAGAGTAATAGTTATCAGCCAAACAATTATTTGACCGTAGATATCGCCGAAGGTTAAAGTACAGACAAAGCGATATTTTTGTAAGTTAATCATTTAATTAGCCTCAATTCTATATATGCTTCTACGTTAAAACTATGTTTGAGTTTTAGGCGATTTCTAAACATTTTTGAAATAATTGTAATATCGCTTCATAAATAGTTTCTTAGTACTTACAAGTTTACAAAAATACATCTATCTAAAGATGGGAATTGGTAATTGGTAATTGGTAATTGGTAATTGGGGATTGGGCAATGAGAAAAATATTTTGATGTGATTTTTTCAATACATCAGAAGTAATATTCTAATTTTGTGAAATAAAATTTATTTCTATGGTGTGAGTGTTTTTGAACCCGTTATCTGTAAATATGACTTCTGAAGATATACCAAGTTAAAAATGCAATTTCAAACACCAGACTGGGTTAAGCACGCTGTTTTCTATCAAATTTTTCCAGATAGATTCGCTATTAGTAAACAGCCTCGCAAACGGTTGTTACGTAATGCCAGTTGGGAAGATTGGCATACAATGCCTACACTCCAAGGTTATAAAGGAGGGGATTTATGGGGTGTAATGGAAAAGTTGGATTATTTACAGGATTTGGGTATTAATGCTATCTACTTTACTCCAATTTTTCAATCAGCTAGCAATCATCGTTATCATACCCATGATTATTACCAGGTAGACCCTTTATTAGGGGGAAATCCTGCTTTTAAAGAATTATTAGAAGCTGCTCACGCTAGAGACATTAAAATTGTTTTAGATGGTGTATTTAATCATAGCAGTCGTGGGTTTTTCTTTTTTCACGACATTTTAGAAAATGGACTTCATTCACCTTGGTTAGATTGGTTTAAGATTGAAAATTGGCCTTTAGCACCTTACACTGGTGAACTACCCGCAAATTATCAAGGTTGGGATGGAAATCGAGCTTTACCAGTATTTAATCACGATAATCCCGAAGTCAGGGAATATATTATGGAAATAGCCGAATATTGGATAAAATTCGGTATTGATGGTTGGCGTTTAGATGTTCCCTTCGAGATTAAAACTCCTGGTTTTTGGCAAGAATTTCGGGAAAGAGTCAAAGCGATTAACAGCGAGGCTTATATAGTAGGTGAAGTGTGGACTGATGCCCGCGAATGGCTCGATGGTAGCCAATTTGACGGAGTAATGAATTATTTATTTACTGCACCAACCATTGCTTTTACAGCTGGCGATCGCGTTGTTCTCGAACAAGTAAAAGACCGTTCTTATCAACCATATCCGGCTTTATCTGCTGCTGAATATGCTGAGAAAATTCAAACATTATTAAAACTTTATCCCTGGGAAATTCAACTAACTCAATTGAACTTACTCGCATCACACGATACAGCACGCTTGCTTACTATTGCTGATGGAGACCAAAAAAGTGTTGAATTAGCAACTTTATTATTACTTACCTTTCCTGGTGCGCCCAGTATATACTACGGTGATGAAGTCGGTTTACCGGGTGCCATCGATCCAGATTCCCGACGTGGTTTTCCCCTAGAAGCCAATTGGAATAAAGATATTTACCAAACTCATCGTCAATTGATTGCTTTACGTCACGCTTACCCATGCTTACGGACTGGTGAGTATAAACTTATTTTTGCTAAAGGTGAAGTATATGTATTTGCACGTATTTTAGGAGAAGAATCATTGATTGTAGGGATTAACGTTGGTACTTCCTCAGAGATAGTAAATATAGATATGAGTAAATTGCGAGCATCGCAACCGAATAAACTTTTATATGGTAGTAATGAAGTGAAATGGAATAATCAAGGAGATTCGGGATTATCGTTGAATATTCCTGCACGAACGGGATGTATTATTAATTAATAATTATCTTTCACGTCATACATATTAATAGTGTAGAGACGTTGCACTGCAACGTCTCCGTATCTTTAATTCAACAATTTCTTTAATTCAACAATTATTTATCTAAAAACCAGGTTTGTGCTTACTTTATTGTCAATTATTCAACATCCTGCAATAATGGCGAGTCCATTTCATTTATTATTATGACGGGTTCTGCTAACTAAGATTTCACAAAAGCTTAAATCAAGAAAACTCAGCATTTCCCGGCAAAGTAGAAGTGAGAAAATTGTTTAGGTAGCCCAAAAATGTTCAGAAAAAATTTTTCATGAATGTTCTAATAAATAATCTAAAACGGCAATAAAGAATTATGCATCGAATCAGTGCCAGTAATAAAGAATTTAACTTACAGTCAGAAGACTTAATATTTCTAGAACAAACTACCGCAAAGTTTGTATTTTTAACTTCAGCCGATACTGATATTCAAACTATAGCAGCAGCAGTTTCACAATTACCTCCTAACTTCGATGCAATTAGAGTTGCTAACTTACTAAATTTACAGCATCAAATAAGTATTGATAATTATGCTGAGCAAGTTTTAGAATTTGCCCAAGTGATTATTTTAAGATTACTAGGAGGAAGTTCTTATTGGTCTTATGGCTTAGAAGTTGTATTGGAAATTGTGCAGCGTAATGGCACTAATTTAATTGTAATCCCAGGAGAGGATACTCTCGACCTCAATTTAATCTCTCATTCCACTTTACCCCTAGCTACAGTTAATCAAATATCTCGCTATTTTAGCCAAGGTGGGGTAGATAATTTTACTCACGCTTTTAAATTTATCGCCGATAATTGCTTTTCCACATCATTTAACCCTCCACCTCCTCTGGAAGTACCAAAATTTGGTTTGTATGATTATTTGGGCAAAGAACATGAGATAATTAACAATGCTCAATTACCAAAAGTAGCCATACTCTTCTACCGCGCTCATTATTTATCGAGAAATACCTTAGTTATTGATGCTTTGTGTCAAGCTTTAACTGCAAGAAATATCCAGCCCTTGCCAATTTTTGTTTCTTCGCTACGTGAAATTCATGTCCAACAACAATTAAGCGATTTTTTCAAAATCAAAATGGAGCAACTATTTCCTTTATACTCAACACCACTAGTTTCTCTTTAGCACGTTTAGACACAGAAAGACCATCTGTAGAATTGTGGGAAAAACTCGATGTTCCTGTGTTGCAAGTTATCCTCAGCAGTAGTTCTATAGAACAGTGGGAATCTTCCTCTGGGGGACTTTCACCCCGTGATATTGCCATGAATGTAGCATTACCCGAAGTTGATGGACGCATTATTAGTCGTGCTGTCTCTTTCAAAACAGTACAAAATAACAACTCGGCTTTACAAACTGATGTCATAGTTTATCAACCAGTAGCTTCACGGATTGAGTTTGTCGCAGATTTAGCAGCTAATTGGGTCAAATTACGTTCTAAATCCCCCAAACAACGCCGTATAGCCTTGATTTTAGCTAATTATCCCACTCGTGACGGACGCTTAGCAAACGGAGTTGGATTAGATACACCACAAAGCTGCATCGAAATTTTGCAAGCTTTACAAAATGCCGGTTATCACATAGAAAATATACCCGAAAATGGCAACGAATTAATAGAATTACTCATTGCAGGAGTTACAAACGACTCGGAAGCCAGAGATTTAAAAAAAATACGTCAAAGTCTTTCTTTAGAAGCATATCAAGAATACTTCACTTCCCTACCACAAGCAGTTCAAGAAGGTATTTGTCAAAGATGGGGAAACTTTCAAGGGGACAAGGGGACAAGGGGACAAGGAGATAATTCCCAATTACCCATTACCAATTACCCATTACCCATTACCAATTCCCAATTACTCATTCCCAATTCCCAATTCCCAATATCAGGTATCCAACTTGGTAATGTCTTTATCGGAATTCAGCCAGCACGGGGTTACGATATTGACCCTAGTTTAAATTATCATGCTCCTGATTTAGAACCAACTCACGCTTATTTGGCTTTCTATCACTGGATTAGAAAATGTTTTGCTGCTGATGCTATAGTTCATGTCGGCAAACATGGAAATCTTGAATGGCTACCGGGTAAAAGCATTGGTTTGTCTGAAAATTGCTATCCCGAAGTTGCTTTATCGACACTCCCACACCTTTATCCTTTTATTGTCAACGATCCTGGGGAAGGTTCTCAAGCAAAACGTCGCGCTCAAGCTGTAATTATAGACCATCTCACTCCTCCTTTAACTCGTGCAGAACTTTACGGTCCTCTGGTAAAGTTAGAAAACTTAGTCGATGAATATTACGAAGCCCAAAATTTAGACCCCAAACGTTTAACAAATATTAATGAACGAATTACAAAATTAATTCTTCAAGAAAATTTACATTTAGATTTGCAACTTAATCCTCAAAAAATAGAAAATCAAATCCAAAATAGTGTTTTTAATAATATTCTGAATTCCTTAGATGGTTATCTATGTGAATTAAAAGAAGCTCAAATTCGCGATGGGTTACATATATTTGGCAAATGTCCCAAGGGAAGACAATTGAGGGATTTGATAATTGCGATCGCACGTTATCCGAATCGTCATCATACTGGATTAACTAGGGCAATTGCCAAGGATTTAGGTTGGGATTTTGACCCCTTGACGGATAACCCCGCTCAAGCATTTAGCAACGAAAGTACTGTACCTTGTCGAAATGTAGGTGATGCAATTGAACTTTTAGAAGAATACGCTGCTCGGATTGTTGAACAGGTAATTGAAAATTCGTTGAATAATAATTCTCTTATACCCCTGCAAATCCAAGCTCCTGAGTCCCAAACTCAAATAGTTCTAAAATGGATTCGCTCAAATCTTTTACCTTCATTAGAGCAAACCGATTTAGAAATTAAAAATTTATTAAGAGGACTTGACGGTAGATACGTTAAAAGCGCCCCTTCCGGTTCACCTACACGGGGTCGTCCAGAGGTTCTACCTACAGGTAATAACTTTTACTCAGTTGACATACGTGCTATTCCTACAGAATCCGCTTGGGATGTAGGTAGAAAAGCCGCAGAAACTCTAATCGAAACATATACCCAAGAGAACGGCGAGTATCCGAAGACACTTGCTTTATCAGTGTGGGGAACAGCGACAATGCGAACAGGAGGGGATGACATCGCTCAAGCCTTGGCTTTATTAGGAGTACAGCCAGTGTGGGATGGTGCTTCTCGCAGAGTAGTGGATTTTGACATTTTACCGATATCGATTTTACAACGTCCCCGCGTCGATGTGACCTTGAGAATATCTGGTTTCTTTCGGGATGCTTTTCCCAACTTAATCGAACTGTTTGATCGAGCAGTAATAGCAGTAGCAGCCTTAGATGAATCCCCAGAGTATAATCCCTTAGCTGCACAAGTAAGCTCTGAAACAGAACTTTGGATGAAACAAGGATTAAATAAAAAAGCCGCACAAACGCGATCGCAGTATCGGATTTTTGGTAGTAAGGGAGGAGCTTATGGTGCAGGTTTACAAGGGTTGATTGAATCTCAAAATTGGAACACAGATCAAGATTTAGCCCGTGCTTACATCAACTGGAGTTGCTATGCTTACACAGGTAAGGGCTTTTGTAAAGCAGCACCCGAAGCATTCGAGCAACGTCTAGTAAAAATGCAAGTTGTACTGCACAATCAAGATAATCGCGAACACGATTTACTAGATTCCGACGATTATTATCAGTTTCAGGGTGGTCTAACAGTAGCAGTGCGATCGTTAACAGGGAAAAATCCCCAAACATATTTTGGCGATAATTCCCAAAGTTTTCAACCGCGAGTCCGCAAGCTTCAACAAGAAATAGCCAGGGTGTATCGTTCGCGAGTTGTCAATCCCAAATGGATTGAAGGAGTGATGCGTCACGGTTATAAAGGTGCATTTGAAATCGCGGCGACAGTAGATTATTTATTTGCTTACGATGCTACTGCTAATTGTGTAGAAAACCATATGTATCAGGGAATTGCCCAAGCTTACCTTTTTGAGCCAAATGTCTGTGAATTCATCGAGAACAACAATCCTCATGCTCTGCGTGATATTGCGGAAAGATTATTAGAAGCATACCAGCGCGGTTTATGGCAGGATGTAAATATATCAACATTAGATAATTTACGAGACCTGGTTCACCAAGCAGAAGCAGCAATTGAAGAAAAATCGGTTGTGTAAGAGAAAAATATGGAAAATCTTGCGTATTTACACTTAGCTGGAGTTTATGAAGACCCCTCAACCAGTGAATTGGTTTACCATTCTTCCTGGTTGAAAAACTCACAAACTCCAGATTTGAAACGTTTTTCGAGTAAAGCTTGGGGGTATATGTTACCTCTAGTTCTGACTATCTCCATTCTTAGTATTGCCAGTAGCGCTTTAGCACTGCAAAAGGGAGATAGAGGTCCATCTGTGAGAAATTTACAAGAAGATTTAAAAAGGGCTGGTTTTTATCAAGCTCCAGTTACTCAAGTATATGATGTGAAAACAGAAGATGCTGTGAAGCGCTTTCAAAAAGCTGCTAGCATCGGCGTTGATGGTGTAGCCGGACCTGCTACGCTACAACAATTAGAAGGTTGGCGTGCTGCTGTAACGGTAAATACTAATAGAGTAGCCGCCGAAAAGCCTGTTGCGACAACACAACAAAGGGAATCACCAAAACCCTCCCCTAGGATTGTTGCCAATAATACCAAGCGCAGCAATCCCAACTTGTTAGTTAAAGGTGATGAAGGTGAAGCCATTAAAGCTTTACAAGAAAGGCTGCGAGTATCGGGATTTTATTACGGTAATTCGACGGGTATATTCGGACCGATTACCGAAGATGCCGTGAAGCGCTTCCAAAGAGCTTATGGTTTGGATGTTGACGGTATTGTAGGAGCAGAAACCTTAACTAAGTTACCACCAATCGGTATTGGTTATGGGGATGAAGAAGCTCCTCAAGCCATGACTATCGCTGCAACCAGACAAAATAAAGAATTTATTGGGTTAGGCGATCGCGGTGAACCTGTAAGAATCTTGCAAGCACAATTAATCAAAGCCGGATATTTGCAGGGAGAACCAAACGGTTATTTCGGTCCTTATACTGCTGATGCAGTGAAGCGATTCCAAAATAGCAATTATTTAGCAGCTAGCGGTATTGCCGGACCGACTACTCGCGGTAAATTGTACCGAACAGTAAATGATGCCGAAAAAGCTGAGTTTAATGTTTTGGAAATACAAAGACGCTTGCAAGCGCGGGGCTTCTATAAGGGTTCTTTGAACGGAGTAATGAATAAAGATACTCAAAACGCCATTAAACAGGCTCAGGAGTTTTACGGAGTTAGTTTGAAGGATGTGAAAAACGGACGTTTTTAGCATCCGTTTAGTCCTAGGTGAGCTAGTAAAACAACTGCTCACCTTTTTCCAAGAAACACATCCGATAAAACTACTCAAATGTAGAATACTCCCAGATGTTACAAAGGCATTAATGCCCGCTGGCACTTGGGACATACTCCGTGAATAGTCAATTGACAGTCAAGAAGATGATAACCATCTTTTTGAGAAGTTTTTAACCCAATTTTTAAGATTGAGTCGTTTTTGAACTCGGTTGTCGTGTTACACCTAACACAAATTAAATGATGGTGATGGTGGGGATAAGGTTGGTTTAGCTCATAATGTTTATGACCTTCACCCAGTTCCAATTCCCGCAAAATTCCCATTCGTGCCATCAATTTTAAAGTGCGATAAATCGTTGAAAGACTTATTCCTTCATTATCGACTTGTAACCTTTGATAAAGATCCTCAGCACTCAGATGCTCCCCTTGAGGAAGTTCCTGAAAAATGTGTAGAATCACTTCTCTCTGAGGTGTCAAACGCCAACCTCGTTCGTTGAGTTCTGCCTTAAGCGAAGCAGTTGTGTAAATAGTCATACTAATTTTTCTCAACAAACCCTATCAATTGCGAATATAGCAAATAAATCCACCTGTTTGCAATAATTCTGGATTGTTGATAATCATTATGAATTACTTTATCGGGATCGAAACGCACATCAAACAAAAAGTTAAAATTGCAATTCCCGTTGCTGTGGATATTTTAAGAGAAATCATCGACAAGCTTTTGATCAACATAATTAGAAAAAGCTGCTATCACGAGCTATTTTCCCTCTTTATAAGTAGGTAAGTAAAATTAATTGTATATTTACTACTCAGTTATATAACTGTTCCCTTTTCCCTCAACCCTATCTAAACGAGTCTATGTATAGAAATGACTGGCGCGGCAAAGTGGAATATTGAGAACGGGGAAACCACACTTAAAAACTCGATTACGAATGGCTTCCCGAAGCCGCGCTGATTCATTCACTTGTAAACAGTATTCTAGCTGAGGGATTCCAAGTAATCGCGAATCAAGTTACGTCGCTTGGGTTGGCGTAGCTTTTGTAAAGCCTTAGATTCGATTTGTCTAACACGTTCGCGGGATAAATCGAGCGCGCGTCCAATTTCAGCAAGAGAGTAGGGATGACCATCAGCCAAACCAAAACGCATCAGAATTACATCCCGTTCGCGACTAGTTAAATCAGCCAAAAGATTTTGCAAGTCTCTTTGAAGAGATTCTCGCATCAGCATTTCTTCTGGTGTTACACCATCAGTTTCAAGCAACTCACCTAATTCGGTATCTTTATCCTTACCTACTTTCGTTTCCAGAGAAACAGAACGAGGTACCCGTAGCAAAACTTCTCGTACTTGAGCCGGAGTCATTTCTAACTCAACAGCCAAGTCTTCCAAAGTCGGAGTCCGACCTTTTTCTTGAGCAATTTTACGTTGAGCTTTTTTGATTTTGTTCAACTTTTCGGTGATGTGGACTGGTAGACGAATAGTACGGCTAGAAGTCGCAATCGCTCTGGTAATACCTTGACGAATCCACCAGTAAGCATAAGTACTAAAGCGATAACCTTTTGTGGGGTCAAACTTTTCTACCGCTCTTTCTAAACCTAAAGTACCTTCTTGAACTAAATCCAATAACTCCAAACCGCGATTTTGATATTTCTTAGCAACAGAAACTACAAGACGAAGATTCGCCTTAATCATATGTTCTTTGGCTTGAAGTCCCTGAGTTTGAGTTTGTTCTAACTCCTGTACAGTCAATTGAGCAGTTTGCGCCCAACGGCGTTTACCTTGGGATAAAGCGCCTTTTAACTCGAACTCCTCAATCCCAGCCGTGTTTGCCCATCTTTTCATCGAAGGACGATGTCCTAACTCGGATGTCAAACGTTCTTGAGTTTCAACTATTTTCAAATAATCAGTAAGTAATTCATCACCTTGATTTGCAGCTTCAGATAATAGTATCCGTAACTTTAAATAACGTTGAACTTTTTGAGCTTCTGAAACCTCTTCATCTCGACCTAATAACCGAACTCTGCCAATTTCTTGAAGATATAAACGAACTAAATCCGTACTGCGGGTTTTTGTACTAGCATTCAAATTCGCAGCATGATCAGAAGCTATCTCTAGTTGCTCTAAGTCCTCATCCTTGGGAACTTCCGTATCATCAACGACTAATTCCGGTTCAAAATCTTCAGGGGATTTTCTAGTTTCGTAAGCGGCATCGGCATCGGCATAAAAAGATGTTGCTGGCATAAGAATTTCTCAATGGCTCCAGGTAACAATTACTAGCAATCAAAGCTAATCAACTGTTGCTATTGTTCCCGCTATTAACGGAGAACTAACATGATTTAAAAATTAATTTGTTTTTTTTTGAAATAAAATCATACTGGTTTTATTTCGTACTCATTTTAGTTAAGCGTGTCAGCCCAGCAATTAATTTGAACCAACAGCAATTCAAATCCTTAACTAGACTGCTATTAACCGGCTGAGTCAGTTAAATTTATAGCTTCAAAACATTGACAGTAACGAATAAGACATGGTATAAAGATAGACAAACAAACAATTTATAAATCATAGTCATAGTTATATATACATAGCCATAAAAGTTATTTCCTGACGAATTTTTTTTTTATCGTCAGGGAATCTTGTGATTTTAGTTAGGAGTTAGGAGTTAGGAGTTAGGAGTTGTCCACTGTTAACTGTCCACTGTCAACTGTCAACTTCCGGCTTTATATCTCGCGTCATTAAATCCAACAATGCTTGTCGTGGGGTAATTTCGGCTTTAAGTAAGCGATAAACTTCCTGAGTAATCGGCATCGAAATATTTTGCTGTTTAGCCCGTTGTACCAAAACTTTTGCTGTATTTACTCCTTCGGCAGTTTCTTTAAGTTGTAAAAGAATTTCTTTAAGCGTCTTTCCTTGTCCTAACTGGTATCCGACTTGGTAATTGCGACTTAGAGGACTGTTACAGGTTGCTAATATATCACCTAGACCCGATAAACCGTAAAATGTTTCCGGCTTCGCACCCCAATCTACACCGATGCGAACCATTTCAGTCAATCCGCGAGTCACTAGCGCGGCTTTCGCATTAGTTCCCAACTCTAAACCATCACATACACCAGCGGCGATCGCCATCACATTTTTTAATGTTCCGCCCAATTCTACTCCCAAGGGGTCGGAATTTGTATAAACGCGAAATCGAGTTGAATTAAATACCAATTGCACAGATTCGGCTGCACTTTCAATATGGCTCGCAACTACAGTCGCTGCTGGTAATTCCTGGGTAATTTCCTTGGATAAATTCGGACCACATAAAACTACTACTGGATGATTCGGAAAACTTTCTTGCCAAATTTGCGAAGGTGTGCAGGTAGTTTCCGGATCTAAACCTTTAGTAGCGGTAACAAAAATAGTTTGAGGAGGAATAGATAAAGATTTTAATTGGGAAACAATATCTCTAACCCCTTTAATCGAAACAGCGCTGAGAATAATATCGGCACCTTCCACCGTTTGTACTAAAGTTTGGCAACCGCGACGCGAGAACAACCGTACATCATTAACATTATTTCTTGCAAGAGTTTTCAGTGCTTTTCCCCAAGCACCCGCACCCAGAATCGCAACTGCTGAATTTTTATTAATCATATATTCGTAAAATTTACATATTCGTCGCTGGAAAATATACCATCTGATATATTGCACTGTACAAAACTGATCTTAAATTAAGATACAAATTCCCAATTATATTAAAAATGCCTGGAAAGTTGACTTTGAAACCCAGAGAAACGCCAAGGTAAGCGCAAAGTTTCGGCTCTCGTATTTGTTTTTAATTTTGTGCTTGTGACTAATAACTTTTAATCCAAAATCCAAAATCTAAAATCTAAAATCAACTATATCTTTCAACCCATTTACCAATCGTTCAATTCCTTGTTTCGCAGTTTCTTTTTGCAAGGCACCGTAAGCAACTCGTAAATAACATCCTTGATGCATTCCAAAAGTAGTTCCCGGAAGTACTGCTACTTGATAATCACTAATCAATTGTTTGACTAATTCAAAAGCATCCATCTGAGTATCTACTTTGAGGAAGAAATAGAAAGCACCCTCTGCGGGAGCTATTCTACATATACTTTCAAGGGGTTTCAGAGATTGAATTACCAATTCTCGAACTTCGGCGATTGCCTGAATATTATCTTTTAAATATTCTGGTTTTGCTTGCAATGCTCCTAAAGCCGCATATTGGGATACTACAGGAGGACAAATTAAGTTTGTATCTTGAACTTTTTTGACTGCTGTTAGTAAGTGTTGCGGAATCACCATGTATCCGATGCGCCAACTTGCGAATCCGTAGGCTTTGGAAAGGCTAAATAAAGATATTGTATAGTCGCTACTGTCAGTAAATGCACCAGGAGAAACGTGTTTTACCCCGTTATAAGTAAAGTATTCATAAGCTTCATCGCTGATATGGTAAATCCCTTGCTCGCGGCAAATATGATTAACTTGCTGTAATAATTCCTGTGAATACACAGCCCCGGTGGGATTATTGGGCGAAATTGTCACTACCGCTCGCGTTTTTGGAGTCATTGCATCCAGAATCGCATCCGGTTGTAATTGATAATTTTCATCGGTTTCTACCAAAACTGGATGACACCCAGTCATAGCGATCGCCATTTCATGATTAAAATAGTATGGCGTATTTAAAATCACTTCATCACCGAGGGAGGTAATCGCCAGAATGGCATTCATAAACGCCATATTACTGCCTGCGGTAACAATAATACGGTTATTTTCGTTGATTTTGATATTGTTAAAGACAGCTAATTTTTCTTTTAAAGTATTTATTAATAAGGGAATTCCTTCAACAGCTTGATATAAATTATTGGAAGAATTACTTAGAAACCGAGGTAAAAATTCTATAGCTTCCGGTGGTGGAGAATAAGAGACAACACCTTGCCCTAAAGATATAGTTCCCAGAGAATTTTTAATTAATTCCCCAACAACGGGAATTATCGGCGATTGTACCGATTCCATGCGAGAGATAAGCGTCATGCCAGAGTTGAATTTGAGCTAAATTCTATTGTTAGATTAGCTTACTTCTTAATATTTCATTAATGCAATTTGTGCGTAATAAACCTTGCTTGTTTTAGCTTAGCAGTAGCTAATTCATCTTAAATTTATACTTGCTTTAAATTACTTGATTATAGAATTGCCCTCAAAGCTTGTCACAGCGAGCTTTCTTATTTACGAATACTTACGCAAACAATTATGAAAAGTGATTAAAGATTAGAATGTTATGTAGTTTTCACTTAATAAATAAGTATATAATAAAACCTTATTGGTTGACGTCAAATTATATTTCCGACCAATTCGGAGTCTGAAGCATCTATTAACACAACTAAGTTCGGAAATTAGTTGTTTATGATTCGCTGCATCTACTTCATATTTAACTTGTTTGCTGAGATTGAATTAGGGATTACGCATCGAAAAGAAGTTTATGCGATCGCGATACATAAAGTAATCTCGACAACTGTATGGTTTTGACTCAGATTAAGGCTCCGTTAACCTCATTTATTATGTAAAGGAAGAATAATGGCTGAGTTGTTTTTTAACTTTCACGATAATATAGGACGAACAAATCCTAGAGAACTATTCATATTTGGGGATGCAGGACAGACTGCTACTGTTCAAAATGGTAATGGGTTCAATGAAACAGTAACCCTAAATAGCGACGGCTTTGCTATAGTTGAAATTTCCTCAAATCAGGGAATGAGCGGAACTGGAGTTAATAATTTAGGCTTCCAAATCACTTCTGACGATCCAATTCAAGCCTATTTTTCTAATCGTTCCGCACAGACAACAGATTTGACGATTGTTTTTGAGAAAAGCAGTTTGGGAACCGAATATGTTTTATCATCCATTGGGTCTGCTTTTGGACAAGGCTTCGGTGAAGGAGGACAATTTTCAGTTCAAGCAACTGAGGATAATACTAAGATCGATGTAACCCTACCGGACGGTCAAACATTTTCTCAAATTATAAATGCTGGTGAGACATTCAAATTCGCCACAGGTGCAAACAACAACAGCCTTGGTATCTCCATACCTTTTGGGTTTGATTTAACAGGTACCCTGATCAAAACGACTGCGCCAGCTGCTGTCTTCAGTGGTCATAGCTGTACGCAAATAGGTAATAGACCAGCGTGCGATCACATTGTCGAACAAATGCCGCCAGTAGATGTTCTATCAAATTCTTATATTGTAGGAGAGGCGTTTAAAAATGGTTTAGGTGATAATTTAGTACGGGTAGTTGCCGCTAGAGACAATACCCAAGTTACCTTGGATGGTTCGGTAGTAGCGACTTTGAACGCTGGACAATCTTTTGATTTCACTCTCTCGACCAATGCTGCTCAGATTACAACCAGCGAACCTGCATTAGTCGCACAGTATCTACAAAGTAGAAATTTAGTTGGGGAAGGCGACCCAGCTATGATGTTTGTGCCAGGGCAGGATGCTTGGCTAAAGAGGTACAAACTCGCGACACCAGCAGACTCGGCAGCTTTCAACGATAATTTAGTCAATGTAGTCATACCTACAACAGCATTAAACAGTTTAGAACTGAATGGTGCTGCTGTTGATACGAGCGGATTCGTTTCAGTGGGGAGTTCTGGCTTTAGTGTCGGTAATCTAGAAATCGCTCCCGGACTGTTTACTATTGAAGCTTCAGAAGCTTTTCAAGTTTCACTATTTGGTTTTGAGTCTTTCGATTCCTATCTTACTTTTGGTGCTGCGACATTTGCTCAAGGAGTATCTAACAGACCACCTGTAGATATTCTATTGAGTAACGCTGATATTGATGAAAACAGTTCCAATGACACAGTTATTGGAAACTTAACAACTACAGATCCTGATATCGGTGATACCCATACTTATAGCTTGATTGACGATGCGGGTGGTAGGTTTGCGATAAATGGTAATCAATTAGTAGTTGCTAATGGTTCTTTATTAGATTTTGAAACGAATACCAGTCATTCAATCACTATAAATACTCAAGATGCTGGAGGGTTAAACTACCAGGAAACATTTACTATTGCGATCGACGATGTAAATGAAATGCCTGTTGCGAATAACGACACAGCAACAACTGACGAAGACAACAGCGTTACTATCAATGTCCTCGCTAACGACACCGACTCAGACGGCGATACCTTAACTATTACCGGAGTTTCTGGTTCAACAGGTAGCGTCACTATCGACGGTGACAATATCGTTTACAACCCCAACGGACAATTTGAGTCTTTAAATGCGGGTGAAACTGCAACCGATACTTTTAGCTACACGGTTAGCGACGGCAATGGTTTAAATGATACTGCTACAGTCACCGTTACTATTAACGGCGTTGATGAAGTAATCGGAAACGAAAACCCCGTATTAGCTACTAACAACGGTTTAACGGTAGACGAAGACGCAGTAGGTAACATCACCTCAACTCAACTACAAGTAACAGATGCAGACAACACCGCTGCGGAAATTACTTACACCATCACCGATGTCACCGACAACGGTAATTTATTCCTTGATGGAACTCAAATCAACCTCAACGACACCTTTACCCAGGCTGATATTAACAACAACCGTCTAACCTACGACCACGACGGTAGCGAAACCACTTCTGACAGCTTTAACTTTACGGTGACTGATGGTGCGGGTGGTAGCGTTGGTTCTTCAATGTTTGATATTACAGTTAATCCTGTAAACGATGCACCTGTTGCTAATAACGATGCTGCAACAACCAACCAAAACGAAGCAGTAACTATTGCGGTTGCACAATTATTAGCCAACGATACCGACGTTGAAAACGACACTCTTACAATTACCAGCGTCGGTAATGCAACAAACGGTAGCGTTGCACTCAACGGTAATAATGTAGTCTTCAATCCCGATGCTGGTTTTAGCGGTGCTGCAAGCTTTGAATATACTCTGAGCGATGGAAGCGAAACAGATAACGCAACAGTTTCGGTAATGGTTAATCCTCTATCATCCAACGAAATCCTTGGTACTCCCGGACGCGATATGCTTACGGGTGACGATGCTAACAACATAATTACAGGTTTCCAAAGTCGCGATATGCTTACCGGAAATGGTGGTGCTGACCAATTTGTTTACACCAACATCCGCGATGCAGGGGATATTATTACCGACTTTGAAATTGGTAGCGACACAATTGTTCTAACTCAGTTGCTTGATAGTTTAGGTTATACAGGTTCCGATGCGATTGGCGACGGTTACGTCAGCTTTGGTTCGAGCAGAGGAGATGCTTTCGTTCAAATTGACCAAGACGGAGCAGCAGGCACAGATTTCATTTCCCGTCCTTTAGTACTTCTCCAGGGTGTAACGGAAGAAAATCTATCAGCTAATGCACAAAACAGCTTTGTTTTTTAAATAGTTGAATTTGAGGGATGAAAATTCTCTCTTTGTGTCTTGTCTTCAACACAACCTTAGTAAAGCCCCCCTTCAACAAGGGGGGTTGGGGGGATATCAACTTCTGGAGAATTAAATTTTCCCTTTAAGTTCCGAGTCTTGTATCTTTTTTATCAACACCCAGAGGAATTATGTCTTACTTCAAAGGTTTTTCAACTCGTGCTGTAGGTATCTTCAGTTTCTTAGCTTCAACTAGCCTTGTATTTGCCAATCCCGCCCAAGCTGTGAGCATCGATCTAGGTAGCTGGACAAGAGTTGGTGATGTTGATGCTACTGGGAATCAAGCTAATATTTCTACTGCTTCTTTCACAGCACAAGATGATTTCCCGCAAGGGGCTGGTGCTTTTAATTACTCAGGCAACAACCCGGTTGCAGCTGGTGGTGCAATAGAAACTGCTGTAGGTTTAAATCCTGGTGGTTTAGATAATCCTGCCGATCCTTTCTTTGGTGCAGCTTTTGAAGGTTCGGCGATTACAACCAACTTGAATGTAAGACAAGGCGATCGCCTTTCATTCGACTGGAATTTTCTCACCAACGATACATTAGATGATTACGCCTTTTTCGTTGCTAACGGTGTTATTACTACACTAGCTAACGTAAGTGATGCTTCTAATAGTAGTTCTACTAACTTTAATTCAGAAACAGGTGCAAGAACTTTTAACTATACCTTTGCCAATGCTGGTAACTATCAAGTCGGAATTGGTATTGTTGATATAGGAGATTTTAGTAGCACATCCGCTCTACAAATAAGCAACGCTCAAACCGAACCCGTACCCGAACCCTTAACCATCTTTGGTACAGCCGTCGCTGGTGGATTTGGCGTTATGTTACGCCGCAAACGTTCCAAAAACCAAGCTTAGAGTTAGCCCCTTGAGGGGATGGGCATCTTGCCCCTAACACAAGCCGTAATGCACAATTATCCGATGGTGCGTTACGGCAATTCATCAAAACTGATAGTAATATTGCCCTGCCCCTAACACTCCCTACAATCTAAACCTCTTGTGGGATAGGCATTCTTGCCTTTCTAATTACAAATAAGTGCGAAAAATCCCCTCCCTTGATAAACCCGGTTTTTTGAACAAACCGGGTTTCCTAATAGCAAAAAAATCAAAAATGCTACATCAAAATATAGGAACAATGTAATAACAATCGCGTCATCACTCATACTTAATATCAGAAACTCTATCTGTAGAAAGATTCAAAATAATCTCCAGAATGATTTAACAACTAACAACTAACAACTAGCAACTAACAACTAACAAACTTAATAAATTTTTAGAAACAATATTATTATCTTCACGTCATAACATACAGTCTCAAGACTCAAGGAACTCTATTATGACTGGCTTTCATCGTTGGAAATCTGGAACTGCTGCATTTTTGGCACTAAGCATTACAACCGCTGCGGCTACCCCTATTTTAGTATCAAATCCCGCTAATGCACAAGCTATTTTCGGACAATCAAGAGGAATCGAAATCCCTTCAGGAGTGACCATTCCTGTGACTTTTGAAAAAGAAAAAGTTGTTGTTACACCTTCGGAAACAACTCAGTTAACTTTAACAGTTGCAACCAATATTATTGATAGTAGAAGAAACGTATTGATTCCTCGCGGTAGCGAACTTGTAGGAAGATTAGAACCAGCAACTTTAGGTCGTGAAAAAGGTTCTCGATTCGTTGCACAAGAGTTAGTTTTTCCTGATGGTAGAAAGCAGAATATCGATGCAACTTCTGAAGTAGTTACTACAAAAGAAACAATTAAAAGAGGTTCTAGCACGGGTAAAATTTTGACAGATGCTGCTTATGGAACGGCTGCTGCAACCGTTATTTCACTGTTAACAGGAAATCGTAGAATTGAAACCTTAGAACCCATTGCTGGTGCTGCTGCGGGTGCTTTAGCAGGTATTTTGTTACGACGTAAGGAAGTAGAAGTTGTGGTTATTAACCCTAGAAATGACCTAAATGTTACTTTGCGTTCTAATTTATTATTATCTAGTTTCTAGGATTCCCAAAGCGGCACGATTTGCGTCTAACTTTTATTTAACAGCCATTGTCACTTCAAATTATTAAGTGTACGATGGCTTATTTTTTCGCCATACAGACAAAACGAACACGTTCCTGAACGGGTAATTCATGAATTACCCCCACGCAATAATCACTTTTCAGTCACATATTGCGTAAGTCCTAACAGAGAAGATTAACTCTCAATCCAACATTACATTCACTATCTAAATTTATATCTTTATATATTTTACACAGTTGATTTTTTACTTATTATCCTGATACTAAAATTCACTAGGTGTATAAATATAGGTATAAAGAATATAAACGAATCTATCCGGGTAATTGCTTAAATATATTTAAGCTAAAATCTTATTAACTAAAAATCAATAAAATTGCAAATCAATTTATTATATTATCTCAGCATTACGCAGATAGATGTAGACCAAATTAACACAGTCTTTAAACTAATTTTCCCAGATATAAGTTATAAAGAGTAATGTCTTCTAGCTACTTATAATAGCAACATCGAGTTAAATACTGCCATCTCAAATCACTACTGTTTTTGTGTAATTTTAGGCAACTATTTTATTCACTGCACGTCTGAGTAAACTAAACGAAAATCGTCTTAATTTAGTGAAGTTTATTAAGCAAGTAACCTCAATCCAATACGTCTAAAACAGACATAAAAAACTTCAAATAACTCGGAACATTTAACTAGATAAATTGTCAAAATAACTAACATAATTAAACTGAATTGTTGGGGAGAAAAATTCAATGTCTAACCTAAATAGTTGGAAATCAAAATCTGCTGCATTCATGGCTTTGGGTATGACAGCGGTTACTTTAGCACCAATCGTTGCACCCGCACCATCCTTCGCTCAAACTAATAGTTTTTATGATGTTTCATCTAACTATTGGGCAGCACCTTTTATTCAACAATTAGCACAGCGGGGAGTTATCGCTGGATTCCCTGATGGTAGCTTCCGTCCAGATGCAGCAGTCACCCGCGCTGAATTTGCTGCGATGGTTCGTAAAGCTTTCAACAAAGCCCAAGAAAGACAGCCAATTAACTTTGTTGATGTATCTCGCAACTATTGGGCTTATAGCGCCATTCAAGAGGCTTACAGCACTGGTTTCTTGTCTGGATATCCCGGTCAAGTTTTCCGTCCAACTCAGAATATTCCTCGCGAGCAGGTATTGGTTTCTCTTTCCAACGGTTTAAACTATGTTACTAGCGGTAACGTTCAAAGCACTCTGCAATATTATAATGATGGCAATAATATCTCTGATTATGCTCGCAGCCCCATCGCCGCAGCGACAGAGAAGCGATTGGTAGTTAACTATCCCAACACTAAGTTACTCAATCCCAAATCAACTGCAACCCGTGCAGATGTAGCGGCTTATATTTACCAAGCTTTAGTTAGTACTAATCAAGCTAGCGCCATCAATTCCCCTTACATCGTAGCTATCAATACGACTGCACCCGTTGCGAATGTCACCATCCCCGAAGGAACTGTTCTTCCTGTTAAATACGACAAAGCAGAAAAAATTCTGGTCACCAAGGATGAAACAGCACCCTTGACTCTTACCATCTCTCAAAACGTCGTTACCGACACCGGAAATTTGGTAATTCCCGCAGGTTCTCGCGTTGTAGGTCAACTTCAACCAGCAAGTGGTGGTTCCCAATTCGTAGCTCAAAAACTGATTTTGACTACTGGAAAAGAATACAACATTAATGCAACTTCTGGAATCATTGACAAAACTGAAACCATCCGAAAAGGTACCAGTGTTAAAGGTATTGTTAAGAACACCGCATTAGGTGCTGGTGCAGCTGCTGCTGTGGCTGCGGTAACTGGCGATCGCGCTGTAGCTACCGAAGAAGTTTTAGGTGGTGCGGCCATCGGTGCGATAACTGGTATTTTCTTTAATAAGAAGAGCGTTGACTTAATTGTGATCGACCCAAATACCGATTTGGAAATGACCATCGGTAGAAGCTTCGATGTTTCATTACGATAAAAGACATGGGGCATAGGTCATTGATACCACCGAAGTCCAGATGAATCAATAAAAACCCAAATATTTATTTGACCTTAAACCTTTGACCTTTGACCTTTAATTGGCTTTCGGTAAGCGAACAATAAACGTAGTTCCTGGAGTATTCGGTGTATAAATAGCAAAACTCATTGCAGGGCTGAGAACATCCATTTCACCCTGCATTTGTTCTATCAACTGTTTAGCTATAGCTAATCCTAAACCAGAACCGGGAATTTTAGTTTGAGCTTGTACCCCTCGATAACCTCTTTCCCCAAGATGCTGTAAATCCTGTTGCGGAACTCCCGGACCATTATCGCTAATCGCAATTCCCAGAAAATTAGCTTTATCTCTTACAGATTCAATTAAAATCTTACCGCCTGGAGGAGTATATTTCAAAGCATTATCGATAATATTACTTAATACTTCTCGTAATGCTTGGGGATTGCCTTTTACTAAGAATTTATTATTTTTATTATTATTATTATCAACTTCAACAATTAATTGTAAATAGCGTTCTTGTGCTATTGCTTTAGCTGAGATTAATAACGGCTGTAATACATCATTTAAATTAAAATCAACAAGTTCTTGTTCTGTGCCATTTAATAAGAATAAAGGCAATGACTCTTCTACAGTTGCCTCAACTTCCACTTCATTTTGTACCGATAATTTTGCTGGAAGTAAATCTTCGCTTGTCAAATCGATTGCTTCGTCAAACTTTTGTAATAATTCTTTAAGGCGATCGCTTTCCCGGACAATGGATAAAGCGACTTCTTGATTTGCGTCTTTTGGTCGCAATCGCTTTGTTAACAGTTTGCCAAAAGTTCGTAAAGCCGTCAGTGGATTGCGAAATTGATGCAGCAAGTTATCCATCAAATCTAATTGCCTTTCCTGCATAATTTGATGTTGGTGTAACTGACTTGCCAACCAAGCGCGTCTCCTGTCCATAATACAACCAATCGACAAAGTTTTCGCTATACGCTCGATTTGACTGCGTTCGTTTTCAGACCAACTACGGTCTTCTCTACCCGTTACCAATAACCCCATCATCACCGATTCGTGAATTAAAGGTAAAACAATTTGGTCACCAGCCATTAAATATTCTTGATTATCTTCTTCAGATTGATTTGCCGACTCTTGGTGTGATTGCGAATTAATCGAAATTGATGATCCACTCAATAAATAAGGTTTCACAGACGGTAAAGCTATTTGATGCTCAAATCCTACTACAGCTGTCTCCGGATAAACTGCAACAGGAATTAACTTGGCTTCCCCTGCCTGTGACGGTACATCTGCCAATTCTTGCGTTAAGTATACAACGCTCAAAGATGCTCCTAACCCCGTCGCTAACAGTGCTAATTGTTCGCGACACAGAGCAACAAACTCCGAACTGGCAGAAATGATCATAAACAGACTATGAATATAAGCGATTGTACAAAAATTGCGATTAGCCTTTTTACAAAGCTTAACTAATTATCAGTTGTAATAATTGATTCAAAAGCATTATATTAATCAATACTTTCGATTTATTTACATTCAAATAAATTGTTTTTTCATTTTATATAGTTAAAAACCATTGATTTTTTTACTAAAACTTTTATAATTAGCTCGGATTTTGTAGCTATAACTACAATCTGGAAGCTCACAAGAGGAGGAAAATATTTTGGCAAGGAGAAGGAAGCGTAAAAGCCGTCGCCGTCAGGAAGGACGACGTATTTTGGAACACGTGCCTCAATATAGCATCGAAAGTGGTGAAGATAAACCTGTGACAGCAGCGAGAAAATTTATTCAAGCTGAGGGTATACTTCCACCTGCTTTATTGCTAGTAAAACGTAATGAGCATACCACAGACCGTTATTTTTGGGCTGAAAAAGGTCTGTTTGGCGCTCAGTACGTAGAAGAAAATCATTTTCTGTTTCCTAGCTTGAGAACAATGGAACCTTCTTTGATTCCAGAAGCATTCGCAGTAGCAGCAGTTCGATAAACAGAAAGTGGGATCGTTAGTCTTGAGCATTCAATTTAGCTTTAGACAATCATCCATTAACTGGCAAAATGATGCGTTTTTTTGAAATGTTTATGTTTTTTTAAGGTTTTGAAATTATTTGCCAGTAAAATCAGTTGAGTAAAGCTGGATAATTCGATTTAGTTCCATACCAAGTTAAATAATTTTGTATGGTCGAATCGTGAGTAGCTTCGATAAATTAATTTTCGAGATAGAGGATTGAGTAAAACTCCTTTACCTGGTGGTTATGGCTTTTCTATAGTGGGGGCTATATTAGGGTCGTTTTGGGAAAAATATTGGTAGATTTCAATCAACTATTTGGTTGAATAACACTTATTTTCCACGAACATCCGAGAAGTTATGGAAAAACTTAACAGTACTAAAGCAGGATGTTTTGCTCGTTCCTCATCTCCATTTCACTCAAGGCATTCAAAAAGTAATGCCTTGAAAGAAATGTTTGGATGATAATTGAACGATAATCTATACTCTTTTTAGCTGTAACGCCTGTTCTAGGGAGATAATTTCATCCCGATGGGCAATTACAGTAATTTTAGTCTTTTGTTCGCTATCGGTGCCTTCAACCGTTAGCGAAACATTTTCGACTCTTCCTGCTTTATTCCAGTAAAAAATACCGCTCAAAGGAGATAAGAAGACTATTCCGTAGAACAGTATACTTTGACTGGAAAAAAGTAGAGATAAAACTAAAGATAGGCTCATAAAACCAACAGCGGCAAGAACAGTCAAAAAGATCGCTAAAAACCAGCTGGGTTTAACGAAGCCAGTCATAGTTACTTTATTTTGTTGCGGGTCTACCGCTGCCACTCGATAAGACCGCGCTCGAAAATACTCCTTTAATTGGGGCATTAAAGAGGCTTCATTTAATGGGGATACCAGTCGTGCTGTTTCTGTACGGTCTTTAGTAGAAGCCCTAATAAAGAAAAATAATCCGACCGACATTAATAAAGTTAACAACAACGTGGATGGCAGGATAGCAGTATCCATAACAGATTAATAGGTGTAATAAGGGAAACATTTACCATTATTATTGGTTAAATTGCCCTTATTACACTAAATTGTTCTCCGCTTGATGTACTCGTGCCAAAGACCAGCTAAATTTTGGGCTTGAGTTTGCCATTCAGGGGAAACTTGGTACATCCGCCGGGGACGACCGCGTCCTTCAAGCTTCTTCCAGTATCCAGTAATTGCTTTCTGGTCTTCAAGAAACTTAATTGCACTATAAAGTACGGTGTCCGAAAGCCGATAAGTTGGATATTCGGTCTCCAGTTTTTGGATCAACTCGGTGCCGTAAGATTCCCCTTGTTGCAAAACAGACAAGATATAACAAACAGCTAGTTCCTGACAGAGGTAGGTTGGCGGAGGATTCTCAAAGAATTGATATATATCCTCAAGTTTCATGGTTAGTGAATGGCTAAAAAAATGCCTTAATGTTGAGCCTGTAATTTCTATAGAGAGTATATAGTGTTACTCCAGCTTTTGTAAGTATATAACGCTACTTAGGCTGATTTGCCAGCATCGTAAACACTACATTAAAACCCACGATTGTTACTCATGGTACTGGCACACTAAAACCAGGGTACAGATTTGCCGCACCCCTAGTTAAACTCGGAAATTAGTGTTGTGAGGAGTTGGTTGACAGCGAAGAGAATCGCTATCAGTGTGTCAACTGATGCCAAGCGGCTAAGGACTGCTTAAGCATAAAATGGCACCTAAGCAATTTTAAAGGTAAATTGCTGCTTTTTTGTAAAACTTAACAAATACTTTTTTTACGAAGATTATCTCGTGGATAATTGGTAATTGGTAATTGGGGATTGGGGATTGGTAATTGGTAATTGAAGTATATATTTGAAAGTGAAGCCCTTAGCATGTCCGTCAAAACTCTCTGATTATTAATTATTTCCCCGATTACCGATTACCGATTACCCATTACCCATTCTTTATTGGTATGTCAGAACAGCTCGACAATCAGTCTTCTTCAAAAATCCGTTCTATCGGACAAAACTTTCGTATTACAGCTTGGATTAGCTTTGTATTGCAGTTGATACTAGGTGTAGTTTCTGCCTTGCTGTTATTAGTATTCGTCACTTTTGGTCGTAGACCTGGCACTGCTTCTAGCAGCGCTGAAACTGGCTTTGGTGTGTTTTTAGCTATTTGCGGACTGGTTGCTTTAGGAATAAGTATTTATTTAGCATTTCGTTGCAAAAACATTGGTAGACAACTGCAATCTACCAATCCCAGTAACCGTCCTAGGAAAATCGAGACGGTTAAAGTTTTACAATTAGCTCTGATAGTTAATTTAGTAGGAATGCTGTTGACGTTGTTAGGGGCGCAAGCGATTGTCGGCTCTTTAGTAGTTAGAGCGGTATCACCTCAAGCCGTGACGACCCAATTATTTGACCCTAATCGAATCATTAGCGGTCAAGATATGTTTGTAGTGCAGGCAAATAATAATACGATTACAGCCCATTTTGTAGGACTTGTAGCATCAATTTGGTTGCTAAATCGGATCACCAAATGATCTGATATGGTAATACGATGGTTGGAGTACAAGAGGAATTTAAAGATTGGAGGAAGCAATCTTTGTTGTTCACTCTTACTTGGATTTTGCTTTTCGATCCGGAATTTTTTGGTGTATTTTTGCAATTAGCTTGTTAACCACCTTGATCAAGATTGAAGTTAAATTTTGTCGCGTAGTAGAAAAATTTTTTGCTTTGAACTCAAGACAAATATTACAATTTGAGATTGTGTGTTAACTCAAATATATTAAATCCTAAACTGAGAACTATCCGTGCTAGATATTAAGCAAATTAGAGAAAATCCGCAATTAGTTCAAGAAAAGTTGAAGAATCGCGGCGATAATTACGATATTCAGCCGATTGTTGATTTAAATCAGCGACAGCGGCAGTTAGAGACTACACGAAGTCAACTTCAAGCCCGTAGTAACGAAATTGGTAAGTTAGTAGGACAGAAAATCAAGTCGGGTGTCAATGCTCAAAATACAGAAATTCAAGATTTACGCGACGAAGGTAACTCTCTCAAAGCTAAATTGAGCGAACTTGAACCCCAAGAAAAAGAGATTAAAGCCGAAATTGAACAGACATTACTCGCACTTCCTAATTTACCCAGTGAGTCTACACCCATTGGACATAGCGAGGAAGATAATGTCGAAGTGCGACGCTGGGGCGATCAGTATTTACCTCAAAACCAAAATATTATTCCCCATTGGGAAATCGGCGAAAAGCTAGGTTTTCTCAACTTTGAACGAGCCGTAAAAGTTGCTCAGAGTCGCTTTGTTGCTTTGATTGGGGCTGGTGCGACCTTGGAAAGGGCTTTAATTCAGTTTATGCTCAATACTCAAGTAGCCGCTGGTTATATAGAGGTAGTTCCGCCGTTTTTGGTTAATACTGAGTCAATGACAGCCACCGGACAATTACCCAAGTTTGCTGAAGAAAGCTTTAAATGCGCTGATGATGATTTATGGCTTACCCCGACAGCAGAAGTTCCTTTAACCAATCTTTACCGTAATGAAATTCTCAGTACAGAAGATTTACCGATATATCACTGTGCTTATAGTCCTTGTTTTCGTCGCGAAGCTGGAAGTTACGGACGGGATATGCGGGGATTAATTCGTCTGCATCAATTTAATAAAGTTGAATTGGTTAAATTAGTTAGTCCCGAAACTTCTTTTGATGAATTAGAAAAATTACTTAAGAACGCTGAAGGAATTTTACAAGCTTTACAGTTGCCTTACCGAGTGATTGAGTTATGTACTGGAGATTTAGGATTTTCAGCAACGAAAACTTACGATATAGAAGTTTGGCTTCCCTCAAGCGGTAAATATCGTGAAATTTCGAGCTGTTCCAATTGTGGAGACTTTCAAGCGCGAAGAGGTAACATTCGTTTCAAGGAAGCTGGTAAGAAAGGAACTCAATTCGTGCATACCCTCAACGGTTCCGGATTAGCAGTGGGACGAACAATGGCAGCTATTTTGGAAAACTATCAACAACCCGACGGCACTCTACACGTACCGCAGGTGTTGCAACCTTATTTAGGTGGTAAGGAGATTTTGGAAGTTTAGGGTGATGGGTGATGGGTGATGGGTAATCGGTAATCGGTAATCGGTAATCGGTAATCGGGGCAATAATTAATAATCAGGGAGTTTTGACATCTCCCCCTTGGGGAGCAGCTTCGCTATCGCCCTTTCAACTAAACTACATATTTCAATTACCAATTACCAATCCGCAATTCCCAATTCCCCAATTCCCAATGCCCAATCTAAAATAAAGAAATGTATAGTTTAAATAAATTAACGATTCTATGTCAGTTTTAGCGGCGATCGCAGTATTGGCTGTACTGATTTTTGTACACGAGTTAGGACATTTTATTGCAGCAAGGTCTCAAGGTATTCATGTTAACCGTTTTTCCTTGGGTTTTGGTCCGGTACTTTTGAAGTATCAAGGTTCAGAAACGGAATATGCGGTGCGTGCGTTTCCGTTGGGTGGTTTTGTGGGATTTCCTGATGATGATCCCGATAGTGAAATTGAGCCATCAGATCCAAATTTACTGCGTAACCGTCCGGTTTTAGATCGGGCGATCGTGATTAGTGCTGGGGTAATCGCAAATTTAATCTTTGCTTATTTTCTCTTGGTATCTCAGGTTGGCTTTGTCGGAATACCCGAAGTAATTCCTCAACCAGGAATTTTGATTCCAGAACTCGCTCCCCAAGTGAGTAATGTAGCGACAGAGGCTGGAATTAAGCCGGGGGATGTAATTATAGCAGCGGATGGTCAGGAATTTGGTACATCGCTGCAAGAAAGAGACAAATTGATGAATATCATCAAAAATCATCCAGGAAAACCAATTGAATTAAAAATTGCCAGAGACTCGCGTAATATAAATTTAACGGTAGTTCCAGAAGCAAAACCTGGTGGCGGAAGTATTGGTGTTAGTCTTTCTCCTAACCGTAAAATAGATCATCGTTCTGCAAAAAATATTGTGGAAGCCTTTAGCATCGGCGCGACTCAGTTTCAAAATATTATCGTCCAAACAGTTCAAGGCTTTGGACAATTAGTCACAAACTTTGGTGAAACAGCAGGTCAAGTCGCAGGACCTGTTAAAATCGTCAAAATTGGTGCAAGTATTGCTCAAAACGATACTGGTAGTTTGTTCTTTTTTGCGGCACTAATTAGCATCAACTTGGCTTTCATCAACATTTTACCTTTACCGGCTTTAGATGGCGGACAACTTGCTTTTCTGTTGATTGAAGGTGTGCGTGGTAAGCCCTTACCCTCTCGCATTCAAGAAGGTGTCATGCAAACAGGTTTAATGCTACTTTTAGGATTAGGGATTTTTCTAATCGTTAAGGAAACTACCCAGTTGCAATGGGTACAAAATTTATTTCAGTGAGTACTAACCGAAAAAAATCTTCTACTAAAAAGCAGCAAGCACTCTCTATTTTGGTGCGTTTGCAGCGGTTGTATCCGGATGCAACTTGCTCTTTAATTTATTCAACTCCGCTACAGTTACTTGTAGCGACTATTCTTTCCGCTCAATGTACGGACGAACGAGTGAATAAAGTAACACCAGAATTATTCCGTCAATTCCCTGATGCGGAAAGTTTGGGTAATGCAACTATTGAAGAACTGGAAAGCTTGGTGCGTTCTACAGGTTTTTATCGGAATAAATCCAAGAACATCAAAGCTGCCTGTCAGATGATAGTTAGTGAGTTTGGCGGTCAGGTTCCTCAACGTATGGAAGAACTATTGCGGCTTCCTGGAGTAGCTCGAAAAACTGCAAATGTAGTTCTGGCTCATGGTTTTGGGATTAATGCTGGGGTGACTGTTGATACTCATGTCAGTCGTCTCAGTCAAAGATTAGGTTTAACTGATTGTCAAGATCCAGTTCGTATCGAACGAGATTTGATGAAATTATTACCGCAAGCAGATTGGGAAAATTGGTCAATTCGACTGATTGATCACGGTCGTGCTGTTTGTCGTGCGCGTAATCCCGCTTGTGGACAGTGTCAGTTAGCTGATTTATGTGCTAGCGCACCCAAAATTTATGGTCAAAATCTTCAAAACGAAAATATTGATATCATAAGTAGTGCGATTCGCTAGAATGGGGAATGCTGTTCAAAAATAATTAGGAATTTTATGGCTAAAAAAGCGATGATTGAGCGCGATAAAAAACGCGCCAAGATGGTAGATAAGTATTGGGATAAGCGCGAAGCTTTGCTAGAAGAGTTTAGACAAGAGCAAGACCCCTTGGAAAAACTCGAAATCCACCGCAAAATTCAGCAACTACCCCGCAACAGCGCTCCAAATCGTCGTCGCAACCGCTGTTGGGCTACAGGTCGTCCCCGCGCTGTTTACCGTGATTTCGGTTTATGTCGCAATGTCCTCCGCGACTGGGCGCATCAAGGCTTATTACCTGGTGTTGTTAAGTCTAGCTGGTAAAGAAATTTAGTTAGGAGTTTCGAGTTAGGAGTTTTGAGTTACTTCATAATTCATGTTTGATGTGAGTTATAAAAACCAAGGATACATCAAGCATTATTTTTATTACTATTGCCGAACGTGATATCCGAGGAATCTTTACGACTTAAATACAAGGTTTAACCTTTAGTCCACATTGTTCATAACTCCTAACTCCTCACTCTTAACTCCTAACTTTTATTGTCCGCAACATTTATCAATTCCTAAGCTTTCCAAAAGAAGATCGCTAACTGCATTCGCGATCGCAAATTCTCCATAGAAGCTTTTGGAAAAGTCAAAGGATTGCATTTCGGTGACAATCGCTAGAACTAATTCTCCTAAATCGTTTTCCCCTTCCATCCGCTGTCGAACGAAAATTTGTGCGGCACGTTCGGCTATTGTTTGATTAATACTTTCTGGGACAAATTCTTCATCCAAAAAGGAATGTAAGCTCTGTTGCAACCATTTTCCTTCTTGTTGAGGATTGGACGCAGGTGGTAAAGTTATCGGTGGTATTGGTTGAGTCATCTTTTTAATTTTTGATTTTCTTTTAATTTGTTTTAATTTATTTGAATTTTTCTAAACCTACAATTTGGCAGATAATAGCCTTTAAAAAGTAATTACCCAAAACTAACTTATAAGGAGAAAGTCGGTTAAATTAGCCGGTATCCTGATTTTAATTGTTTCTATATTTTATGCAATATGATGTCGCTGCTATCATCCAAGGATACGCTCAAGGCTATTTTCTCATGGCTGATCAAAATAATCACTTGGGATGGTACAGCAGTCGCGATCGCACTTTAATTCCTTTGGATGACAGGTTTCGTTACCCCAAGTCTTTAAAACGAGTTATCAACCAAGAACGTTTTTCAACTGCTATTAACCGCGACTTTAAAGCGGTAGTTGATGGATGTGCAAACCGAGACTCTACCTGGATTTCTCAGGAGTTAAAGGATATTTATTATTCTCTATGGGAAAGCGGTTGGGCTTATAGTTTTGAAACTTGGCAAGGTGACGAACTTGCTGGAGGTATTTTGGGTATCGTTATTAATGGCGCTTTTATTGGTGAATCTATGTTTTTTCGTATTCCCGAAGGCTCGAAAGTCGCTATGGTTAAGTTGGTCGAAAGATTGCGCCAGCGCCAATTTGTCTTTTTTGACGCTCAGATGATGAATCCTCATTTACAACGCTTTGGTGCTTACTCTATTGATCACAAAGAATATCAGTTTTTATTAAATAAGGCTTTGCAATCTAATTGTTCTTTGCTTTAATTGTTAATTTTTTTGAAGCGATTTCAAAAAAATTTTTTTTATTAAGAATCGCTGAAAAAATGGTAAAGTAATTAAATAGATTTTTTATAATTGGAATATTGCTCAAAACAAAAATTTTAATAAGATTCCCATTATAAAAATATAGCAAAAAAGGCGCATTTTTGGAAGCGAAAAAAGAAAATTCTTTTAAAAACGAAAAAAAAACTGAATTTTCAAATTTTTGTTTGCGTAACTCAAGTCAAGCTGAGCCATTCTTAGCTTTGGAGGTGATTTTAAAATCCTAAAAACCGGCTTCTGTGGTCATGCTCTGTTGGACAACTTTAATTTGTATTCCATTCAACCGACAATCGCGACTATTCCCAATTAAATAAGTCCTTGCAATCTAATTGCTGTTTCCTTTAATTATTAAATTTTTTTTAAAAAGTGGCTTGAAAAAATTTTTTAACTAAGAATCGCCGAAAAAATGGTAAAATAATTAAATAGATTTTTTATAATCGGAATATTGACTACCTTAAAAATTTTACTAAGATTCCCATTGTAAAAATATAGCATAAAAAGCGCATTTTTGGAAGCGGAAAACGAAAATTCTTTTAAAAACGAAAAACCTGAATTTTCAAATTTTTGTTTCCGTAACCAAAGTCAAACTGAACCATTCACCCTTGTGGTTATAGCTGCGAATCATTCTTTGACGGAGATTGGGGTTAATTAACCAAGCGACTTCTAAAAACAAAGGTTCACCTAACCGGGCTTGAAGGGGAGAAGTAACGGAAGCACCATTGGGAAGAAGCAATACTTGTATTTGATTTTGGTCAAAAAAGAGAATAGAGTCTTTGACAGTAGCAGTAGAAGTAATAGTGCGATCGCCAAAATTTAAAGTTTGAGTTAATTTTCCCATTTGATCGAGATGTAAAAGCATTTGAGTAGAATAACTATCAGGCTTTTGTAAATCGGGATAGATAGTTACAGCTGCACCAATCCATTCTCCCAACAAAGCATCGACAGTTAAAACAGCACTGTGTAAAGGTTGAGTTTGAGCAAGATGTTCTCGAATTAAAGTAAACTTATCTAACTTGAGATTTCGATCAAAGAGCTGTACCAACCGTAAACGATGATGATCGTGAATAAAACCAAATTCAGCACCAAAAGTAGAAAAGGGTGCTAACTGAATAGAGCCATTGGAAAAAGCACCATTTTCAAAAAACATGATTCCCTTTCCTAGGGAACTGTATTCCAAAACCTTTTCATCTTCTCCAATACGAACAATTTGGCGAATAGTTTGATTATTGTTCAAACCTTGCAAAGAAACGATGCTGGGGATATCTTCTAATAATTCACCTTGAGAAGATAAACGAGTAAAAGAACCTTCCCATTCACCAAGATTTTTTAACAAAGCATTCCATTGTGAAATCATCATAATATATTAGAAACTGCCAAGATAGTATATGGAGTTCGGGTAAGATAACTCATAACTCCTAACTCCTAACTTCTAACTCCTAACTCATAACTCCTAACTCCTAACTCCTAACTCATAACTCCTAACTCCTAACTTGATTAAATTCGTCGCAGTGCAAATAAACTCCCTATCAATCCTACTGTTGCACCGAAGCTTAAGAGAATAACTGGTAGTAATAAAATTTGTAAAGAAGTAAGTTGTAAACCGTTAGTAAGAAGTTGAATAAATTCGGGTTGATTGATTAGGAATCGATTGAGAAACTGTTGAACAAGACTAATAAAACTCCAAGCTACCGCACCACCAGCAATTCCAAAAGTAATTCCTTGTAAAATAAATGGTAAGTAAATCCAAGTAGAAGTTGCACCGACTAACTGCATAATTTCGATTTCTCGTGTTCGAGCCATCAATACAAGACGAATCGTAATACTGGTGACTGCAACGGCTGTTAATGTCAAAATCACAGTGATTGTTAGAGTCACCCAATTCAAACCTCTATGTAATTGAGCAATACGTCTGACAGCTTCATCAACATACTGTACCGTATCGACGGGAGGTAGTTTAGCGAGTTGAGTAGCTAAATCTGGTACTACTTGAGAATTTTTTGCCTTTACCTTAATTTCATCTACCAAGGGATTACCATCTAACTGTTGAGTAGCAGCTTCAATATCGGATATTCCCATTTCTTGAAGTAATTGTGTCCAAGCTTGTTCTTTGGTGATAGTTTTGATTGTGGCAACTTCTGGCATTTTGGCAATTAAAGTTTCAATACTATCTGCACGTATTGTGGGTTCGAGATATACTGATACCTCCAATTGAGAGCCAAATTGATTGAGTAGTTTTTCAACTTGCCAAGAAGTTTGTAGACTAATACCGAATAAAAATAGTAGCACGGCAACAGTACTTATAGCTGCCCAGTTCATCCACCCACCCCGATGCAAACCTAAAAAAGTTTCTTTGAGTAGGTAATCTAACTTAGTCAGGAATTTTAACACGTTTGAAGAATGTAAAAATTTGAATAATTTGAATAATTTATTGTAAAGACTCGTAAGTATAAAGTCTCTACGCAATACTGCTGGTTTATCAAGTCAGGAAACAAAGAAGGAGGTAATGGGTAACTGATAACTGATAACTGATAACTGTGGTAGGATTCTAAGCGACTGGCAGTTAGATGAGCGTATCTCAAATATAATTTAGGGAAAAAAGTCGCCGGTACTCCGCCGTTGCACGGCGGAGTCTGCGGCAACCGGCGTTTCCCAGTAAAAACATAGTCCTGTCTTGACGTGTAATTGATTAAAAATGGCTCAAGAATACCGTCGTGCAAAACTTCGAGGAAAATCATTTAAAGGACAAGATTTAACGGGTGTAGACTTCTCCTATTCCGACATTCGCGGTGCTGATTTCACTAACGCTATTCTCAGAGATGCAAATTTCAGCAATACAATAGCAGGTTTACAACGTCGTTGGGCAATTATGATAATTTTATTGTCCTTACTGCTATCGGCGCTGAGTGGATTAATGTCGGCTGTTGGTGGTTCTTTAGTAGGATTTATTTTAATTGATAGCGCTCGCGAAAATCTTTATGTGGGTGTAGCAAGTTTAATCATCTTATCAGTATTTTTTCTATTAAGCATCCGTCAGGGACTATTGACTGCTTGCGGTTTTTTGGCGGTAGCTATTGCCTTAGCAGTAGTTACGGCAATAGCTTGGGCGGGTTTTGTAGCCGTTGTCTGGACTGGATTAGCCGCCACTAATGAAGCAATCGAAATTGCCCCAATTGTCGCTGTGGTAGCGACAGGAACAGTAGCCGTCATCGTCACTGCGGGAGGAGCAGTCTTTGTCACAATTACAGCAGCAATTACGGGGGCAATCGCCGGAATTTTCGCGGTTACTCTGACTGTAATGTTCGCGGGATTAGTTGCTGGTACGATATCGGTATATGCGATGATGGTAAACCCAGTTGCGGGAATCGCAGCCGGTACCGTATCGTTAATCTTGGTAATTCTGTCTGCTTATATCGGTTGTTGCGCCATTTTTGAAGATAAAAACCAGAATTTTGTCCGTAAGATTGCGATTTCTCTAATTACGAGGTACGGAACTAGTTTTCGTAATGCCGATTTAACAGATGCTGATTTTACTCAAGCTAAACTCAAAAGCGCTAATTTCACCAAAGCTAAAGTTAAACGCACTAATTGGTTTGAAATCAAAAAAGTACATTTAGCAGCAGTAAATACGACTTATTTAGAAAATATTCAGATGCGCGAGTTAGTTGTCAATAAGAATTTACAAAACAAAATATTTGACGGTTGGAACTTACGAGGAATAAATTTACAAGGAGCAAATCTTAAAGATGCAAGTTTTATCGAAGCGAATTTGAGCGAAACCAACTTACGAAACGCGGATATGTCTAGAGCGAAACTAGTGCGATCGCAATTAGACAAAGCGGATTTAAGAAATGCCAATTTAACAGGAGCATATGTAGAAGATTGGAATATAACTGTGCAAACTCTGTTATATCCGATTAATTGCGATTATATATTTTTACGGGTACCGACACCAGAAGATCCGAATCCCCAACGTTTACCTGCTAATTGGGAAGCAAGTTTTAAAGACGGTGAATTTAATAAGTTAATGAATCCTCTATTGAAAGTTTCAAATTACAGTTAAGAGGTAATGGGTAATTAAATCCGTGAAATCCGTGAAATCCGTAAAATCCGTGTTCGGGAATTGAGTATTGATTTTGATACTTTTTAATAATCCAGCCAATATTTGGTCTTTATCTAATTTTGCAACTAGTTGCCAGAGGGTTTTGATAAATTAGCAGCAGTTACTAGTTTTGAGTGAAAACTAGTAACTACAATACTTTAAACTACTTGCCACCAACCGAAAGCGGGACCGATAAAACGAACCGTTACCCAAATGGCAATCATTAAAAAAATACCAATCCAGGCACCGCGAGTAGTCCAACTAACGAACTGTTCTGATTGTTTTTTAGTTATCGGAACCCAGGGTAAAATACGAGGAGACTGACCGTAATCCGTCCCTAGTGAAGCTTTACGTCGTTTTGCTTCGCCCATAATTGAGATTAAGATACGTCGTACCAAATATCTACTACTACTCATCGTAGCGCCTATAAAACCATAATTAACTGGATATTTTATAAAAAATATTATTGAATGTAAACTCTTGTAATGATTTTTTAAAAATTGTTAACTAGATAGCGAATTTTTTGTGATTTATTCAGATATATTTATATATTTCAATGGATATGCTGGAAGTCTAAATAAATTTTCGTTTTCGTTTTAGTCTTGAAATTAATATTGATAGTATTATTTGAAGATAAGCAATGATGAATTTTTGTTGCTTAAAATTCACGAAAATACACCTCGAACTCAACAACACCAAAAAATTGGGTTTTTGTCAACTCTAAGCCTGAAAACCTCGATAAAAATATAGACTTAAAGAATACTGTATTCAAAAGTATTGAAAATTATTTTTGATTTAGCTGTTAATCTGATAGCGAGAAGAATATTTTCATAAGTGTTGGAACTATGCTGATTTTGTGCTGTTCATCAGGTATAGTTTTGCATGAGTTTTAAGATACGTAGGCTAATCGACCTACCGCACTGCATAGTACATTATACGCGCAAATTAAAGATGAAATATAAGGGCTTTTCCATTTCTTTAGGTAATAATTCCCGTCTTAACTTAAAGTTACCTTTCTCTATTGCTGCTTTAGTTATAGTGTCTGGTGGTTCAATGCTACTACCTGTAGAAGTTGACGCGAGTGGTACAAAACAAACAATCGCTCAAACTTTGCTCGCACAAAATCCCGTAGCAAGCAGCATAATTTACATAAACCCACAAACTGGTACGGATGCTGCCGGAGGCGGTACTACTGAAGCTGCACCATATAAAACTATTACTTTCGCTCTGCAACAAGCACAAGCGGGTACAGTTATTCAACTCGCACCCGGTACCTACAGCAGGGAAACCGGGGAACAATTTCCTCTGACAATTCCACAAGGAGTAACATTACGAGGAGACGAAGCTGGTAAAGGACAAGCAGTATTAATTATAGGAAGCGGTAAATACACCAGCCGTACATTTGCCGCTCAAAACGTGACTATTCTTCCTCAAAATAACTCTGTTATTACTGGTGTTACCGTTACAAATCCAGAGTCTCGCGGAAGTGGCATATGGGTAGAATCAACTAATTCAAAAGTTACAAATAGTACTTTTACTAACAACAAACGAGAAGGTATTTTTGTTACTGGTACAGGTAATCCGATAATTGCCGGTAACATTTTTATTAAAAATACAGGTAATGGCGTTTCTGTCGCCAAATCTGCTGTGGGAGAGATTCGCGGCAACTTATTTCAAGATACAGGATTCGGTTTAGCGATTGGTGGAGACTCTACACCTTTGGTAATTGAAAACCAAATTTTGCAAAACGTAGACGGAATCTTTATCTCCAATGCAGCTAAGCCGGTATTACGTAAAAACTTCATCCAAAACAATACACGGGATGGTATTGTCTCTATTTCTCAAGCTCAGCCTAACTTGGGTACCTCAGAAGAAGCGGGTGGTAACTTAATTCGCAATAATAAGCGTTTTGATCTAAACAATGCTACTCAAGGTCAAATTTTAGCGATTGGTAACGATATCGATCAAGCTAAAATTTCCGGACAAGTAGAATTTGTGGCAGCTGCTGTAGAACCACTTCCCGGTGGAGCTACGGCTTTCCGAGATGTCGCACCAAATTATTGGGCAAAAAGCTACATCGAAGCTTTAGCCTCCAAAGGTGTGATTGCTGGCTTCCCCGATGGTACTTTCAAACCCAACGAACCCGTTACCCGCGCTCAATTCGCTGCTATTATTAACAAAGCGTTTTCACCAACCCCTCAACGACAAACCATTAATTTTGGCGATGTCAGCAGCAATTTTTGGGCTTATAGTGCGATTCAAACAGCTACCAGAGGAGGTTTTCTTGCTGGTTATCCCAATAATACTTTTAGAGCGCAGCTAGAAATTCCCAGAGTACAGGTTTTAGTTTCCTTGGCTAACGGTTTAGGTTTAACTGCAAACAATCAAAATGTTCTTTCTGTTTATAGCGATGCTTCCCAAATTCCTAGTTGGGCGCAAGCACCAGTTGCAGCAGCAACTACAAAACAGCTAGTAGTTAACTATCCAACTGCTACACAATTAAGTCCCAATCGTCAAGCCACTAGAGCAGAAGTTGCGGCTTTTGTTTATCAAGCCCTAGTCAATGCCGGAAAAGCCCAAGCAATTCCCTCACCTTATGTAGTAACGGTTCAGCAATAAAACTACTAACTCTTAAATACAACAATCAGAAGTCGGGTTTTTTGGTTAAATATAGCGGTTTTCACTTGAGTGGAATACAAATTTTACCTCACCCCGCCCTCCGGGCACCCCTCTCCTGTCGGGAGGAGAGGGGAAGGGGGTGAGGTTTTAGTGTATTGGACTCAACTGAAATTTGCTATATCTCTTAGATAAAACAATCACCGTAAAAACCCGACTTCAATCAACTTCAAGGTTTTTTAGAATCTTGACGATTATCTTCCCAACGCCAGAGAAACACCATTAAAGCAACCACTCCTAACTGAAGCGCTAAGGATGGTAAACCAACTTCAAAAGTAGTCTTTTGGGCTAGTAGCTGTAAAATAAAAATAAATGCCCCGATTAAGCCAGAGGCACCAAAAGATAGGTAAACAAATTTTCGTAAACCCCGATAAGGAGATGCTGCTTCTGCTTTGAGACGAGCGTATTGCTCTGGCTTTAGTTGACGTTTATTAGTGCTATTTTTAGAATTTGGTTGTACCATAAAGTTCTTAATGATATAATTCGAGATTGTTTATGCCGACGTGGCTCAGTGGTAGAGCAATTGATTCGTAATCAATAGGTCGCGGGTTCAAATCCCGCCGTCGGCTTTGTTTAGCTGTAATTAATAGTTTACCTGTTTGAGGATTATACGATTGCGACCTTCTTGTTTAGCTTGGTAAAGAGCTTTGTCTGCTGCCAAAATTAAATTACTTGGCGAGGATTGAAAATCGGGAATGGTGGTTGCCACACCCAAACTCAGAGTTACATAATTACTAACCCCAGATTCCAGGTGTTCTACTTGTAATTCCCTAACTCCCGATTGCATTAAAGCTGCAACATGAACCGCACCAGGAGCATTGGTATGTGGCATAATTACAGCAAACTCTTCGCCACCGTAACGCGCTACTAAATCTTGATTTTTTTGTGCCGCACCATTTAAAACAGCAGCCACTTTTTGCAAACACAAGTCTCCTGCGGGATGTCCATATTTATCATTAAAAGGTTTAAAAAAATCGATATCGCATAAAATTAATGACAGTGGTTTATCTGAACCGGCTAAATTCATCCATTGATTATTTAAATACTGATCAAACCGACGACGATTAGCCAAACCAGTTAAGCCATCCATATTAGCTAATTGTTGCAAAGCTTGGTTTGCTGCTTCTAGTTGCTTGTATAATTGTGCTTGTTGTAAAAGTCGTCGCACCCGCTGACGTAAAACAGCCCAATGAATCGGTTTAGTAACGTAATCGCTAGCCCCTGCCCCGAAAGCACGATTTACTGACTCTGGATCATCCAAACCTGTAATCATTAATATTGGAGTACGTTCCCATAGTTTTGAAATGACGCTGGTACTTGCATAAGATTCAGTATCAAAATTCGCTAACGCTACTGCCAAATTGTTTCTCGCAATCTGCATTAGTTCATTACAGCAGGTAAAACCGTCCATCACCGGCATTAATGCATCTAGTAGAACTAAATCCGGTTTTAAAGCAATATAGGCATCTAAACACTCTTGACCATTAGCAACATCTATTACGCGATATCCTTCATTATCCATATATTCACGCAGAAGAGTCCGTATGGCTTTATCGTCATCAGCCACTAAAATTAAGGGCGGTTTGCTAGGGATAGGAGTTGGGCTTATGCCTGACATGAGTTGCATTCCACAGAATACTAAGGTGGTAAAGCTAAAAGTAAATTCGCGATCGCGCTACAAAAAATCGGATGATTATGTTTAGCCTACTTGTAGACTTTTTACTCTATTGTTAAATTTAGTTACTGCACGTATTGCTTTACCGGCTTCAAAAGTCTTTTTCATCCCCAATTGTCATTACTAGTTAAAGGTTAATGGCAACTTTGTTGAACGAAAATAAAATTGTCTACAAAATATTGGGAAACTTTGTCTTAAAAAGGACAAGAATATAGAAGTAAAAGTATGATTTTATATTTATTTTGAAAACTCATTATGACTTATAATTCAGTCGCGGTATCGCAATTTTGAAGAGATTTTAAGGTGGAAATGAAGTATTAAATAGGGGAATATGGCTTTGCTGTCTTACTGAATGTTGAGAAGGTAAACAAGAATTCTGTTTTGTGTGTTTTGCGGCTATGAGCCAAATCTTTGGTAGACGACTGAATTGCATATCTGATTATGACCTCGTTAACTATAATACAAGTATCTGCCCACAATAGGCTAGAAAGAAAATCTTACTATCTATAGTTCCCAGATATTCATTTGCAATTACAATTTTCTAAAGAAATAACCAAAAATAATCGGTTAACGGTTACGTACTTAAGAAAAATTAACTATATTTTCAGATACTAAGTATATACGAGGGTTTTATAAATATTGAATTATTCCTCTGAGAATTTCTTTCTGCTTGAGAAAATGCTTTAAACTTTTATGGGTTGCTAAAGTAAGTAGGAAAAATATTCTTTCCCCCTGCTAAGAGTTAAGAACTCAGCGGTAGCTAAAATGATCGATATGATGCTGTGATTCTCAAAGATTTCAAGTTCTGATTAAAATTAAAATCCCATGCCAGATTCATTAATGTATCAACAGGATGATTACGTCGTCTTGGAAACGAACCAACCGGAACAGTTTCTGACTTCTTCAGAGTTGTTGGAAAAGCTCAAAGAGACTTTGCAACAACTTGAGGAAGAAGAATTACCACAGGATTTAAAAAAAATTGATTCTCTGCAAAAAAGAGCAGAATACTTAATTAACACGAGTTGCGAACTGGATATTGGTGAGGGACAATATTTACAGTGGTATGCGGTGCGTTTGGAAAAATAACCAAAAATAATTTGTCTTTTCCCAATTCCCAATTCCCAATTCCCCCCAACCCTTAAAAGCAAAATTATGATTGTGTTTCTGGAGTAGTAATCAATGCTAATTCAATTTTTTCTTCTCCTATCTGTGCGATTTTGACATCTACCCCCGGACCGAAAAAAGCAATCATTTTTTGCTGTTTTTGTTGCCAAATATCTAAGGGTGCTTGGGGAGAATCGAATTCTAAAATTAAAGCATAATTACCGTTGATTTCCATTTCTCGCAATGCTACAACTTCTGGAAAGTCCTCTCCTAACTGTTCTAAGCCAAGATGAGTTAAGGCTTTATCTAGGTGAGCATCTTGTCCATAGCGATATCGAGTTACATCTTCACGGACTTGATTTTGAGTCTGAGTTGCTTTCTGCTTTCTTAGCGATAAAACAGATTCTGGTGTCGGAGGAACAAACGGTACAGGCTTGAGTTCGTTCGCTTTGAGTGCAAGTCCTCCCAACAATACCGGAATCCCGTAAAAAAACCAATCAGATTAAGCGTAGCATTGTGGGCAGCGTAAGCTACAAAGCCTGTTAGGGTTAAAATTCCACCAATAGTTAAACCCACCGTTCCCAAAGAAATTTTCCCTAGCATACTGCGTGATTGTATTTTCAATTCAACTGTAACGATTGTTTCATTATCGCCGACAATAGCTAATATTTTGATAAAATAAAATCGAATAATTGCTTGTTTTGGTTTAACTTAAAAGTATTATTTAGTTTATTTGCTCAAATATTCTTACAAACAATGGATGTACAAACGATAAAGGAAAGAATTGCTCTAGTTGAAAGCAAACGCGAATATTTACTCAGCTTGCTTGAACAGCCAAACCTGGGGACTTTAAGAATTGATGTCAATCAAGCTATTGAAGAAATGGATGAACTGCTTGATGAGTACAAGCGTACCTTCCCTTAAGTACAGTCAACTAACAAAAGTGTCAATTTGAATACAAAAAAACATAGAAAAATCACCCCTATAGCTGATCTTAGGGGTTTTATATGCATAAATGAAGAATTACAATACCCTGCTTGTTACAGTTAATTGCTTAATTTCTATTATTACTAAGTATTAATTGTTTATTATATCTAATATTTCACAGGTTAAATTCCAAGTCAAGTTGCGTTAGTATAAGCCTTGATTTATAGCTTTACTAACGCTTTACATATATTAACTGATATTTACTCAATAGCATTTATCCTCTAGACTAAAAGTTCCTTGCATCTTCTCCCAATTGTTTAATTAAGCCAACTAGTTGATTGGTAGGTGCATCTTTGCGACAAAAAGCATCTACATTACTCATAGCTTTTGTTTCTTGAAAGTATTTCTCTTCTACAGAAGAATAAGCAATGATTTGAGTATTAGGAGATATGTCTTTAATTTTGCAAGAAGCACTCCAGCCATCCATTACCGGCATTTGCAAATCTAGTACAATCACATCAGGATGACAGGTTTTGACCATCTCTACCGCTTCTTTACCGTTACTAGCTAGACCTACTACTTGAATATTTTCTTGAGAAGAAAAGGCTAGTTGGAGAGTTAAGCGAGTAAGTTCATGATCGTCAACTACTAGAACCCTTAAAGTTGAAGGCTCACAGGACAACATTAACATCTAAACAAATATAATAGAATGTACACTAACCTTTATAGTTTATGGGATAAGGTAGGGCAAGTAACTCTATCCTATGGTTGAATAATCTTCATGCATTAATGACAAATGTCTAATTATTCAGCTTGAAAACTATTAAAGGCGTGTTTATGATGAGGCTAAGGCAAATCTACCATCTGCAAGGAATTTCTTTTCGGACCGATAAAATGTGAAACATTTGTACTTTTATTTGCAGCAATTTGCATCAATGCTTTCTGCGAAGCAGCTTCAGTTGAGTCTTCAGAGGGCTTTCTTTGGATATAACTACCATCTGATTGTAGCTCCCAAGCTTGACGGTTATCAGCAAGCATAATTCCTAAGATTTCTTGTATGTCCTTAGCAATATCCGAGTCCTGAATTGGGGTTATGACTTCTACCCTACGGTCTAAATTACGCGGCATCCAGTCAGCACTGCCAATAAAAATTTGCTCATCACCATTATTATAAAAGTAAAAAATCCGGGAGTGTTCTAAAAAGCGACCGATGATACTAATGACGCGAATATTTTCGCTCACGTCTTCTAATCCCGGACGCAAACAGCAAATTCCCCGTACAATCAAGTCAATTTGTACTCCCGCACGAGACGCTTCATATAAAGCAGCAATAATTTGCGGGTCTACCAAAGAGTTCATTTTAGCAACAATGCGCCCGGAAGAACCATTTTGAACGTTTTCGATTTCCCGATTAATCAGCATCATAAAACGTTCACGAATATTCACTGGTGCAACTAACAACTGTCGATAAGCCTTTTGTCGAGAATAGCCAGTTAAATAATTGAATACATCGGTGACATCAGCCCCTAATTCTTCTCGACAACTGAATAATCCAATATCTGTATAAATTTTTGCCGTTTTGGGATTATAATTACCAGTGCCAATATGTACGTAACGACGGATGCGCTGTTGTTCCTGACGCACAACCATGACAAGTTTACTGTGAGTTTTTAGACCTACAATTCCGTAAACTACGTGAACACCCATACTTTCTAAGCGTCTAGCCCAGTAAATATTGTTCTCTTCATCAAAGCGGGCTTTGAGTTCCACAAGTACGGACACTTGCTTACCGTTTTCCACAGCATTGATTAAAGCATCTACTATTGGTGAATCCCCGGAAGTCCGATAAAGGCTCATCTTGATTGCCAATACATCCGGGTCTTGGGCAGAATTAATAATAAAATTGACTACTGACGCACTAAAGGATTCATAAGGATGATGTACTAACAAATCCCCCTCTCTAATCACAGAGAAAAAGTCTTTTCCTTCTTCTGTAGATTGCATATTCGGATTTAAACTTGCTTCTTTGATCCGTTGCAGTCTAGAAGGTATTACAGCTTTCCAGGGTGGGTCTTTTAACTCTGGAACTGGTAGTGATAAAAAGTACATTAAGTCCCGCAATCCTAAAATACCATCTATTTGGTAGGCATCATTTTCCGATAAATCCAGAACTTCTAACAGCTTGCTTCGGACTTCACTTGGTGTCTGAGATTGCAATTCGATTCTGACTGGATTACCTCCAGCACGACGTTTTCTCAGTTCCTGTTCGATGGCGAGTAATAAATCATCTGCTTCATCTTCTTCTAAAGCCAAATCAGCATCGCGAGTAATGCGGAAAGTATAATATTCCTGGATATTCATTCCGGGGAATAAAGAGTCTAAATTGTGAGCGATGGCTTGTTCAATGGGTACACCAGTCCAGATGGAAGGTTTGCTATTTTCTTCAATTCTTAATTCTGGTGGTAAAGACAAAAATCGCGGTAGTACTTTCGGGACTTTGATTCTAGCGAAAAGTTCTTCTTCGGTTTCGGGATTTTTAATTATAACTGCCAAATTCAAGCTGAGATTAGAGATGTAGGGAAAGGGATGGCTTGGATCTACACCGAGGGGAGTAATAACGGGAAAAATTTGTTCTTCAAAATAATTATCTAAATATTTACGCTGTTTATTATTTAAATTAATGTAATCAACAAGATGAATACCGTGAGACGCTAATTCGGGTCTGAGGTTTTTTTCAAAATGTTGATGCTGCTGAGCGACTAAAGGACGCAATACAAAGCTAATTTCTTCTAATTGTTGTTGGGGAGTGCGACCATCAAAACTTGTACCGCTAAATTTAGCTTCTACCTGTTGACTTAATCCTGCAACTCGCACCATGAAAAATTCATCGAGATTATTACAGAAAATGGCTAAAAATTTTAAACGTTCTAATAAGGGAGTTCGGGTATCAATTGCTTCATGTAATACTCTGCTATTAAATTCTAGCCAGCTTAACTCTCGGTTGAGATAGTATTTTGGGTCTGATAAATTCTTTGAATTGGCAGTTTTCTTGGATTTCGCCATGATGACCTTAGATTTGGCAGGTGCGACTGAGACAACGGAAATTCGACTCTAAATATCAATATATTAGATTAAATGTAGCTTTTGCTTCTATCTGAAGAAAAATTATTATTTTAGCCTAGAGCCATACAGTAAAAAGTTATTTTGAACTTCCCTAAACTGTTTCAAAGTTTTTCAAGAAAATTCTATTAATTTGAAAAAACGACACTCAGTAGATTGGATAAATTGATAATTTCAGAAGTCGGGTTTTTGGGTTAAATATTTGTTAAATAAGACAATGATTGTAAAAACCCGACTTCTCACCCCACGAAAAATCACCAATCAGAAGTCGGGTTTTTAGGTTAAATATTTGTTAATTCATATCTTGCACCATAAAAAGCTATCGTCAAAATATAGCGGTTTTCACTTGGGTGTAATACAAATTATTACCTCACCCCGCCCTCCGGGCACCCCTCTCTTTAACAAGGAGAGGGGATGGGGGTGAGGTCTTAGTGTATTGGACTCAACTGAAATTTGCTATATTAGACGCGGGCTTTCCGTCCCGCACTACAATAGCTTGATGCTCTTCATTTATACAATTTAGCTGCACATCAGCTTATTTCTTCTTCGCTGCTGCGGAAACAGGTAATTGTAAATTCTGGTTATAAACAAATTTATTATTAATTTCTACTTGTCGTTTGGGAAGATTATTTCGAGAATTTAATGCATCTAAAGGAGAAACTTGTAAGATATATTTACCAACAGGAACTCCATCAAGACGATAAAGACCAAAGCTGTCAGTCGTACTAGATAATACTCGTTTGCCAGTATTAGTTACTAGTTCTACACGGACTTCTGTCAAAGGTTGCCCGGATGTATCTGTAACTTTTCCTGCAACTCCATATTCAGCCCTGACGGGGAAATCTACGCGAGTGACTCCTGAAGAAGCCACTTCGGCGACTAAACTAGTTTTAGATATTGCCAGTTCGATGGGTAATTCTTCGGGTTCGAGTTCCACAACGTAGACACCTTCAGGTAAATTACCGACAAAGAAATTACCTTTGGAGTCAGTTCTAGCAGAACCAAGATTTTTATTATTAGTATCGTAAATGCGGACAATAGAACCGCTTAAATGAAAGCCTTTGCTTCCTTCTTCCACTGCCAGTTTACCGGCAATTGCTCCACGTTCCTTGCTAATGCCGCTGTATCTCGCCGGAGTCATTTTACCACCAGCAACGGACATATCGGAAGTTAAGGATAAACTGAGACGACCGTCATCTAATCCACCGAAACTAACTCCTCTAGAAGGTATAGCTTCATAATTAAGTCTAGCAAATAGACCCGGTAGTACTTGCATACTTGCCCCTGCGATCGGTCCGATTTCTCCATCGCTGATTGCTAATCCCACATTCCAACTTAGGTCTTTAAAATTATTAGGATTATGACCAACACCTAGGGAATAACGAGGAGGAGCGCTTCGACCAAATTCAGAACCGAAAGATAATTGATAATTACGATTCAAATCATATCTTAAATCTGAGATGTATGCATCTCCATAACTGTTAAAAGATAATCGAGTTGAACGATTCGGTGTAAAGAAAGCATTGAATAGATAATCACCAAAAATATCTGGTCTACCACTCAGAGATAAGTTAGAAAAGGGACGAGCATAAAAAGTAGGTAAAATATATTCATCAGAATCGCTATCATCTTTACGACTGCGAGCAACAAATCCTATATTTAGTTTATTATTAAAACGATATCTTGCTTCTAAACTATGATTATATTGTTCCCCGTTAAAGATTTCATTGCTTGCTCTACCTCGTCGATAATTTTGAGGTAGTGACTGAGAATTAGCATTTATTTCTAATTTATCCAAATCTATATCTAAATCTGCGGAATAACCAACTTTATCAAAAGAATTTCCCACACTTGCTGATAGGATAACGGGATTTGCTAAACGCCAAATTAACCCTGCTTGTCCTTGAAAAGAATTAGGAATTGCTTGTAGAGAACCTTCAAAAGTTAAATTATTGGAAAGTCCTTGACGTAATTGGTAAAAACCAACTAATTTACCTTCATCTGTCGAATTAAAATCGCTGAATAAACTATCTTGAACTAAATTACCACTAAAACCTAATCCACCTAATTGGACGTTACCTCCTGCTGGTAATAGTAAATCAGAAGCGTTGATTCTGACAGTGCGAATATCAATAGGAGCGCGTAAATTATTGCGTTCAAAAACTAAAACTTCAATTTCACTACTTTGACCAACAGGTAATCTGACATTAACAAATTCGTATATTCCATCAAATCCTACCTGTTGTTCTGCAACTGTAATTCCACTCACTCTTAACTGTACAACACTTGTTGGTGGAACTCTACCGCTAAATGTTTGTGTGGATTGAGAACGTCTGGGTAAAAGTTCGTTGGCGCTGTAACTAGAACGAAAATATTCTGTTGGTAAATTACTATAACCAAATTGTAAACCTGTAAGGTCAAGTCCATTTACAAGTGGATGTAAACCGACTCTTTGACGACCTAATTGATAGCGAAATTGACCGCTACGTTTATAAAAGAAATATTCAGTTAAATTTGGCTGATTACGAAAATTATTATTCATTTGTACCCGCCAAGTTCCACCTGCAAGTCTTCCATCTAAAAGTGTATAACTTTGCAAGTTTGTATTTCTCGGAGTACCAACAATATTTAATTCTTGTCGTAGTCTAGAAATGCCGGTACTAGGTGCAAAAAATTCCGGTTTTAGTTGAGCATTAGTTAGAGGTTTTCTACTACCTCCACGCCAAGGTAAATCAGCGAGTAAGGTTAAATCGGCTGTATTTAATTCTAAAGTTATTCCTAATTTTTCTTGAAGTATTTCTTTGCTAACGTAATTTAAATCATTGATTGTTTTTAGTACGTTGGGTGGAAAATTGATTGTTCCTAAAGGAGTTTGAGTTTCAATTCCAGCACTAGATTTATTAACAGAAAATCCACTAATTTCACTAAAAGTTTCTAAAGGAATTAACAGAGTATTATTCTCTTCAATAATATCTATAACTCCCACTTCTTGACCGTTAATGACAACGCCAACAAGAAAAGGTTCTCCTGGTATTTGTGCTAATTTAATTAAGTTGTTATCTCGTAGCTTATCTATTAAAGAATCACGTAAAGAATTAGTATTTTGATTGTTATTATTTGTAGCGGCAATATTTGGTTTTGGATTTAAATTTGGAATATTATTATTTTCTTGATTTTCTTTTTCTGGATTAGAAAGAGCAATTTCTCCAGACTTTTTAATATCAATGTTAACAGAATTGCCAATAGTATTATTTAGAGAAGCAGATATAGAAGCAGTAATTAATTCTTGAACCACTGCGATAATTTTTGCAGTATTGATGTTTGTATTACCTGCAATTTTTTTATTATTGTTATTATTACTGGTATTGGGTTCTAAATTTTGGTTATTGCTGGTTTCTGCTGATTTGGTAGAGGATTCCAATTGAGAATAATTTTCTGTTTGCGGCTCGATTGTATCGTCAATACTATTGTTAATTGAAGCGTATAAAGAAACATTGATTAATTGCTGTACCGTCGCCAGAATTTTTTCAATCGCATTCTTTTCCACAGAGTGATTTTCAACTACTGTTTGCTTATTCCTATTCCGATCTAAAATGACTAATCTCTCTCTACCTCCTTCCTCTGCGTACTCTGCGTCTCTGCGGTTTTTATCTTGGTAATCTTCTAGCGGCAAAGTAATAATAGATTTTTGTTCTACTTGTTTGACTGACGTAGAAACTGGTGGAATTGTGGTAAAAGTGTTATCTTTATGACTTTTTTGCGTATTATTTTGAGAAAATTCAGACTTTTTATTTTCAACATGACAAGGCTTTATTGAAACAGAATTAGCCAGTATTTTACCTAGTAAGTTATTTACAAGGTCAGATTTTTGCGACTGATTTTGTAGCAATTCACAACCATTATTTTGGGTTGCAGATTGCGGAGTCAATATACTGACAATTGGAGGCTGTGTAGGTGGTAAAGCTAGGTAGAGCATACTTAGGACAAAGTTATCAATATTTAGCCTGATATCGGCTATGGACTATGAATTGTAGTTATTTTTCATAGGGAAGAGGGAACAGGGAACAGTTAAGAGTCTTCTCCTTCGAGAATTTAATTTAAAGTCCCATCTCGTCAACAGGTTGCTAGTTTCGATTGAGATAGCGTATCTCCATCCCTTTTTGCTTCCTCCCTATTCCCTATTCCCTTTTAAAGAAGTTACAGGCAATTTTGTCGGCTTAGAAGTATTAGCTGTAGCTTTAACAGTAAAAGGAATACCTTTTTGAATGGGAATGCCACTTAACTCAGCATTGATATCTAAAACGTAGTTACCTGGAGGTAGTTTGTCGGTTAAAGTTTGCAATATTTTAGGATTTTGGTTTGGTAAAATTGGCGGTAATTTGAGACTTCCAACTTTAACAACATTTGCCGGTAATTTTTGATTAGAATTGCCAACATTTTTGATAAATTGTGTTGCTTTTGCTCCTGGATATTTAGCAGCTTGCCAAATAGCATATTGTCCTTCCATGCGGATATGAGCATTACCTTTGTTGGAAATATCAAATACTGCATTAATTGCATTGGATTTAGTATCCACACTCACCGAATTAACATTACCAATTCGCTTTATTTCTCCCGAATAAGCATAGACAACAACACCAATACGAGCTTTAGTCCCAACTGTATTTGATTCAGTATTAGCAACAATTTCTTCAAAATAGATTACAGCACGATGTTCCCCAGAATTAGGTTGAATTTTAGGGCGAATCGCAAAGCGTAAAGTTTGAGTTCCCTTTGCTGGAATTGTAAATTTAGAGGGAGTAAAAAGAATCCATTGATCTAAAGATTGTTCGGTGGATGGTATCTCTTGAAATTGATTTTTTTCATCCATCGTCCAGTTTTGAACATAAGCTCTAATTTGTACTGGCTTGTCATCAAAATTAGTAATTTTAATTGTATTAGTACGTCCTTTTCGAGAATTAATATCTAACTCCATCCGGGGAGGACTAACACTCATTTCTAATGCTGTCACACTTGGTATTCCCCAAGTTAATAACGCAATTAAACTTAGTCCTATTGCTTTTGCTGTTTTCTGCAACATTACGAATTTCACTTCCTCACACGATAAATATCTTTTACCCACACTGTTTACCATTTATTGGTACGCAAATCTCAATTTCTCCTCGAAATTTACCTGGTACTAAGCTTGATAATTCTCTGAATTCCAAGGTAACTCCACCTGAAATTACAGTAGTTTCATCGGGACAATTTTCTATTACGTCAATAGTACCGAAAGGTTTTGGTTCAAACTTATTTCTTTTGAAAGGACTATCTTGTTCAATACTAGGTCTTAATGTGTATTTAACATCGTTAGCATTAATCGGTAAATCTGAATTTCTAACCCTCATTTGCCAATAACTTGCTATATCTTTAGTGGTACTCGATTTATAAGGTGAATTAGTTGATAATGTTTGTTGTTTATTATTACCAATTTGTTCTACATCAGCACCAATAATGTCCATTACTGTTAGCTTGGGAGTATCTGTTAATTGAGTAACAAATGGTTTATCAAGGTTTGCTTGACATCCAATTGAATTTGATTGTGCAAACACTTTTGGTTGTGGTGTTAATGTAATTGCTACAAGTATGCTGAAGTAGCATTTAACAATATTGCGGCAGTTCATTTCTCAATAAAATAAATTTTTTGTTAAGGAAAGAAAGCTATAAATATGAACTACTAGCCTTGATTCATGAAATTCTTTTTATGTCATCAATTATGATTATTTAAAAACCAATATAATCTGTTATTTTTATTTGATTTGAAAATAATAGTTAGCAATAATATTCATAAGTAATTACATAAATTTTCTTCTGGTAAGATACTGGAAGCAGGCATTTGCCTGCACCAGAAATCTCAATAGTAAATCTAATTACGGATTTACAATTCGGATCGTAATTTCACCACCAGTGAATTTTGTACCCTGAGCAATATTGGCATTAGGGAAGTTGAATGTAAAATCTGCTGAGGCTTGCTTATAATTTTGATTAGTGCCGTTTGTAGCAGTTTCAAGTGTTCCTCCAGATACATCCATAGTCACCTGAGTAGAGGTTCCCCCAATTCCACTTCCAGTGGTAGTTTTGAGAGTATCTTTACTTGCAGTAACTTCAACATCCGGGTTAGTTGAACCCCCCCAAATTTGGTATAAAACAGGAACTGTTTTGGTCACTGTTAAATTTTCCGATCCAGTTGGGGTTTCTGTTGATAAGGGTGTGATACCTGCTTTTTCATCGTAAGTTCCTGTTGTTTGATCTACGGAAGTTCCTCCTTGTAAATCTTGTTGGCTAACAATAAATTTCAAGTCGGAATATGTACGTAGAAAAATTGCTGGAGTTACTTCGACTTCTACTGGTAATATTGCGGATTGTGCGTGAGCAGGTGCTGCAATCATCGCACTACCCAAAGCTGCTGCACTAGCTGCGAAAATGCCTAGAATCTTCTTCATTTAAAAATATCCTCTGTTAGTAAAGTAAATGTTGTTTGTTTGATAAAACTCTCTATTTCTGACTTATCCAAATTAGTTTGTTAAAGGGATGAATAAAACCTGAAGAATGAAGTTATCGGTAGTATAAAGATACAGATACCTGAATTGTTTATCGAGCCAATCTTCCGGTATAGTACTTATAATCAAAGGTTTTTTAAAACCATAACTTTAACTTCATACTTGAATTAAGCGGTTTGATAGATATTCCCTGGTAAGCCGGAGAGCAAGAAAAAACGAAATTTGGTTATCAAGACAATCAAATTAATTAAAATATTTGATTTTTTCTACACATCACCTCCTTTACTGATTAATTTAAAATTTTGTAAATTCATCTCGTTTACGTAAGTAATTAACTTTGAAGCGACAATTCATAAACAAGATTCGAGAAAGATTTTTACTAGCAGTTAATTTTTTTTAACTACCATTCAATTGATATTGTCGCTTCCATTATCAATAGGAAAATTACTGGAGTTTAGCTTACCGAAAGGTTAATAAGTCGGGTTTTTACTATAAATATCGGTAACATCAGAAAACAGTAATAAAAACCCGACTTCTGTGATTATTGTCAAACTCACGTTAATTTGTTCATTGCTTCGTAACAGGTTTACATCAAGAATGTAACCTTTACCCCTAAAAGACAACTTCAGTGAGATTATGGAATTACGCAGCGAATAGATAAAAATATTTTCAGTAATAATACGTGATTATTATGTAGAAGATGATTTAAGTAATTTAGGAGTGGACAGTGAACAGTTGATCTTTAACCTCTAACCTTTAACCTTTGACCTTTAACCTTAATACCATGTTTCAAACTACTCGTCGCCGTCTTGCTATTTGGTATACTGCTGTAACGGCTGTGTTATTGCTGGTGTTTGCTAGTGGCGTGTATCTTTATTTTCGCAATACTTTGATTGAGCGAATTGATGATACTTTAAATCATGTCGTGGAAGTTGTAGAGCGATCGCTAGTTATTGAAGCTGTAAACTCGAATCAAGCTCAATTTCATGTAAATGTGGAAGCAAGTTTTCGCGATAATACCGACACCACAGAAGACGATCGCATTGATTTAGAATGGTTTAGCCCCACTGGTAAATTACTTTGGTCAACTTTATCCGAACCTTTGAATATTCCCATTCATTTCAATCCTATGGGTGAAACTGTGCGGGTAGATAGAAGGGATAAGGAGATGGTAAGCCACTCTCGTGCGGAGGTTCCCTCCGTTGAGAGAAGTGGCGCAACCCGAAGGGGGAGAGAAGGGGATGGAGGAATAGAAACTGTTTCTCCGATATTGTTGCGACAAGTGACTCAAAGGGTAGAAGTTGGACGAGAAGTTTTAGGATATCTACGGGTGAGTCATCCTTGGTTTGAAGTGACAAAACCTAGTCGTCAGTTAATTGTTGATTTGGCTTTCGGTATTGGTTGGATGCTGCTTTCTGTGGCTGCTAGCGGCTGGTTTCTTGCGGGGTTAGCAATGCAACCTGTACGGGAATCTTATCAACATCTTAAGCAGTTTACCGCTGATGCTTCTCACGAACTCAGAAGCCCCATAGCATTAATTCAAACTAATGTCCAAGTTGCTCTGAATGAGTTGGAAATAACTCAAACACAAGGGGTTAATGTAGAACATTATCAACAACAGTTAAGAATAGTAGAACGATTAACGCAGCGTCTTGGTAAATTAGTCAATGATTTACTATTTTTAGCACGTCAGGATAGTGGAATTAGCGCTTACGAATTTTCTGATTGTCCTATAGATGCTTTGTTAATGGAAATAGTTGAAGAACAACAATTATTAGCTGCGGAAAAAATATTACCCTTGCTTGAAATTAATTGAATCTCCGCAAACTGAAACTAATCCCGAATTGCTTGATGATTGGTTTTCTTTAATGGGTAATTGGGAACAATTAGTACGTTTATTTACTAATTTGATTGGTAATGCTTTACGCTATACCCCAGAAAATGGCAAAGTAGAAGTTGAATTAATGCGTGTGGAAATTACAAATCGCTCCCTACTACAAATAAAGGTAAAAGATAACGGTATTGGTATTCCATCTGAAGCTTTACCGCGTTTATTTGACCGTTTTTATCGAGTAGATCCAGCACGCAGTCACGGTTCAGGAAATACTTTTACTAAAAATACTGCTGGTTCGGGTTTAGGATTAGCTATCTGTCGGGCAATTATTGAAAATCATCAAGGAATTATAAAAATTGCAAGCAGTCTTGGTGAGGGTACAACAGTTACTGTGAGTTTGCCAATTATTCTTGAGTCTTAATTATTTACACTAAAAATGTTTCTAGCGGCTGATTTAAATTTCTTCTAGTGACAGATGCGGATGAGTAACTGTACCTATTAAGGTAATTGATGAAGCTTGAGTAACTGATGCCAATCATAATTAATCTTTACTTTTTCGATAAGTTTTTTTGTCGCGGTTCTACAAGTTTATTGTTTGCTGTTAATTAGGTTAATTAAGATTAATTCAGCAAAAATCTATGTATAAACATAATAATTGGAGGAAGATTCAATGCCGATTAATTTAAGAGAAGATGTTGCATTTATTATACTCAAAAAAATTCAAGAAACTGGTGGTGAAGGAAAGCACGAAGTAGGCTTTAATAAAACTGATTTTACTGGTCGAGAGTTAACTGAAAGTGACTTTTTAGGTCATTTAGATTATCTCAACCAAAAGCAGTATATTAAAGCTGATTTTTCAGGCAATGCATATGCAAATCAAGAAGATGTTCCCAGTGCAGTTAATCCTAAAGAGTTTGATTTAAGAGTTGCGAATACTTTCGGTGCTAAAGATGGTCCTCTTCCTCATTTAATTACTTTTGAAAAAGCAGAATTGACTGAAAAAGGACAAAAGTTACTGGCAAAAATGGAGCAAAATCCTCCTCAAGATTTAGAAAAAGGACCAAGTACTCTAATTGCAACTAAAGATATGCCTTTCTTAGAAAAGGTAATGCTTAAGGGTAATTTAAATGATATCTTTGATGCTAGAGATATAAGCGAAGTGGTATTCCGTACCATGCGAGATATGATGACTACGGAAGCATCCGAACGGGTTTCCCAAGAATTACATGAACCAGCAGAAATCACGAAGGATAAAGCTTTACAAAATGAAATTGCCGATTTATGGAAAGACACTAACCCTATCGTGGCTTTTTTAAGCAGAGTTCGTCCACCTCTTAAAATTAAATCTGACACGTTCTTATTCCGCATTCGTCAAGAAGGTAGTTTACAAAGCAATGTAGACGAAAAAATGGTAGTTAAAGCCGTATTTTCGGCAACTAAAGACGAATTATCTCCAGAAAGAATTAAAGAAATTGAGCAATTTCTACCCGATCAGATTCTTCAATTGTGGCAAGAAGCTTAATATTAAAAGTTAGGAGTTAAGAGTTAGGAGTGAGGAGTTGTTCTTACTCAGTCAGAAGTCGGGCTTTTCGCAAATCAAAACCCGACTTTCGTTAATTCAAAACTTATTTTTTCGACATTGGGGCTTTTTTCATCATTTGAGTAACTCTATCCCTTAGTAACACTTCTTTTCTAGTATCTTCAAGCGTTTTAGCTAAGGTAATTGCTCTTTCATAAAAATTACCAGCGGTAGAGTAATTACCTACTTTCTCGTATAGTTGAGCATAAGATTCAAAGGTATTTAATTCTTCCTGGGGGTTGCGTAATTCTTTTGCGATGGCCAGACGTTTTTCTAATAAGTCAAAAGCACGATTGTACCGTCCTACCGAACTATGAGCAGTTACTAATCCATCGATTGCTCGTAGTTGATTAAGATTATCTCGTGCTGTTTTGGCAATTCTGAGAGCGGCTCCATAAGTACCAATAGTGTCTTGATAAGTACTAATCACACCGTAGACTTCACCTAGATTATTCAAGGTGTTTGCTTCACCGATAGGGTCGTCAACTTGTCGGCGATAATTAAGAGCATTTTTGTACAATTTGACTGCTTTATTATAATCTCCTAATCTGGCTGCGGCTAATCCTAAATTACTCAAAGATAGTCCATAACCTTCATTACTATTAAGATTTTGAGCGATTATAAATGCTTGTTCAAAAGTTTGGGAAGCAGTTCTAAATTCGCCTTTTTTCAACAGTAAAGTACCAATGTTATTTAATGCAAAAATTTGGCTTTGAAAGTCCTTGGTGTCGCGAGCGATCGCCAAACGTCTACGAATTGCATCTTCGGCTTTTTTATACTGCTTTAACTGTACATAACCTTTACCTAAAAATTCATAAGTTAAACCAAGTCCATTCAAATCACCTATTGAGTGATAAATTTCTAGTGCTTGCAACAACGACTTAACTGCTTTATCGGGTTTTCCCTCGATATTTTGTCTTTCACCCAAACGTAATAAAGTATCTGCTTCATCTCTCGATTGGAGCAAGACTTTTCCATTAATCGACGGACGATGCAGCTGTTCGGTAATATCAGTAGCACTGACAACTGTAGGACTTAACAAGAAACAAAATAGTAAAAAATAAAAACTATGATGCAGTTTCCAAGAAAGTTTTTTCTCAACAGCACGAGATATTGATAATTGAAATTGAGCGGATGCTAGTAGATTCCACTGCTTCATATAAATTTTCCTTTTTGTGAAAAATAGATTTTAAGTAAAATAATTGACGAATCTAGAAAATAATTACCAGTAATCTATAAAAATAAGTATTTTTACGCAGATGCGGGCTGAAGGAAATTTTCACCCAAATATATAGCACGGACATCTGCTGGTAATTTTTCTTCTAGCATACGATAACCTTGCTGGAGAAAAATTGCTACTTGATTTGGAGAAATTGTTTCACCCTCAGCTTGTAAATAAGCAGCAATTCTGGTTTCACTCCAGTGGAAAGTTTGAGCCATTAAGACGATCAATCTTAACATTGGTGGTAATTGATCTAATGCTTGCTCTACGTAACACCACAGCGGCGGAGAAGTAGTTTTCAGGGAATAATGAATGCTTTCGGTGGGTGGTAGTTCCGTTTCATTGATACAATAAGCAGTCATATTAATCAGCCAGTTTTGTAAAGTCAGCGCTGGAGTACCTGGTTCTGTACTTTCTAGATTAACTGCTCCGATTTGGTAGTAAATATGCCGCCAAGTCATCGCAAATAAATAATCGGCTTGTACTGGCGATCGCGCTGAATGCATAATCAAGGTATAGACTATTGGACTGTATCGGCAGAAAATTGCTGTAAAATACCTTCCAGCATCTGGATGCTGACAAAATAAAGCGATCAATTCTTGGTCACTTTTATGGAACAGTGACTTGACTAAGGGATGGTTGGATTCTGGGAAATGAGGAATTTGCACAGTCTTTTTTGGTCTATGTTGCTAGAATTATTTCAGAAATGTATATTTTTTCTTAATGGCATAATATCTTGGTGTTCATGGATTTACCACGAAATCTTTGATTAAAAGTTTTCATACAATATAAGCACGATTTTTATTTAAGTCGAAATTGACAAAAACGCAAAACAATTTTCTTATATATTTATTGATTTGTTCATGGTTATACCAATTGACTTGATAGCTTACCTGTTTACTCCGACTACTCTAGGTTCTTTTCTGCCATTGGACAGTTTGTTCTCCACTCAAGGCATTATGGTGATGCTGCTGGCAGCTTATGCTGGTGCAATGTGGATGTTTCTTACCAGCGCTCCCAAGGTACATACTGTGATGGTGTCGGATTTGGAAATTGCTAGGGATTTGTACGAAGGATTATTAGATTTACCGGCAGCGGAAGTACCTTTGCACTATTATTACAATTATGAACAAACAATAGGTGCTACAGGTATTGATCCGATGTATTTAGGTAGCAGCCCTACTTATGCAACTAGGATGAATGCAGCTACTGAAGGACTGTGGTATCAATTGAAGAAAAATACTCAATTACACGTGATTACTGGGGCTAATTTAGGTACCAAAAATCAACAGCGTCACGTATGCTTTGACCGTGAGTGTCTGGAAATGATTTTACTACGAGTAGAAACGCGGGGTTTAAAATTTAAAATTCGTAATCGCAAACCGTTGAATTTTTTACTCAAAGATTACGAAGGGCGTGTTGTTGAAATGGCAGAAGTAGCGAATTAAATTACTAATGTAGAGACGTAGCATTGCTACGTCTCAATGCTACGTCTCAATGCTACGTCTCCAGCAATCCAAAATCACCCCTTGTTATTTCGATTCAACAACGCATTACCGACTAATTTCAAAAATACATTCCAACCTCTTAACTAATTGTTGCGCTAAATCTAATAAATCTACAGCATCGCTTTCCGAAGTAAAACCCCGATTATCAGCATAACTAGCGCTTTCTACTAACATCGTTTTGATGGCAAATACTCGATTTTCTGCTTCAGAAAGCCTGAGACAATCTTCTAACTGAGTCGCTATTTCTTGTAGTGATTTACCTCTTGATTGCTTTCTGACGCTAACAGCTACCCAATCATCACTTTCGAGAAAAGTAGTAACTGATTCTACAAAATTGGTTTGGGTAATTTCGTCTTCACCCCACTTTTCTAACCAATCTCCATCAACATCCTCAGCATATAAATAAGCTGCTTCTAACCCATATCTAACTATGTCATTTTGTAATTTTTGAGCTGCTTCTACAGATTCTATAAACTTATCTAATCTCTTTTGAGTGTCAATTGACATTTCTTTAACCATTCTGACTCAAAGTACTAAGAAATTTTGCCTGCAAACAGTTATCAGTTATCAGTTATCAGTTATCAGTTATCAGTTGCGACGGTGTATAGCCGGAGATCAGTTAGGAAACATATTAATAGATTATTAGATTATTGTTGACTGTTAACTGTTCGCTGTTTACTGTTGACTATTCACTGTTAAACAATTCGCTAAAAATTAAATGTTAAATAAATACCCGCTTCAAGATTATCGCTGTTATACAGCGTTACATTAACTATCCTGTCTACAAAATCAGTCACACCCGGATTGTAACTTAATAGTAATCCTTTATCTATCTTCCAGAAGCGCAAGGTGGATTCCCAATTATGAGATTTTTCTTGAAAAAATTCTTCACTTAAGCTAGTGAGTTGAACGCAAAGAGATTTATCGTACTTACTACTTACAATTATATCAGTCGCCATTGAAAGGTCGGCAATATATCTTTTTACAACAGTACCTCCACGACGTTCAATATTATTTACAATAGATGCAATTAAATCAGCGTCTTGAGCAGAAAATTCACCAGACATTAACTTTTGTCTCCAAATATAAAATTTAGAGTCATTTTCGTTGAGCCATTTAGGGAATAAGTAGCTGTACCAAAATTTCAAACTCGGTTTGAGAGCATTAAAAGCTGCTTGCTGTTCTTCGTAGGTTGGTAAAGATTGAACTCTCAGCCAAGCTTCAGCATCTCTTATTACTTGTTCTAAAAACAAAATTACAAATTTTTTTGCAGTTAAGGAACCAGGTTTTAAGTCTTTTACCCAACGGTTTATTTCATCTAATCTGCTTGCTAAATTTGGGTCTACTGTAGATGCTTCCCTTATCAAATATTTTAACCTATTTTTGATATCTTTTGCTTGCAAAAAATCATATCCCTCGCATCATAAAGTTAGATTTAGCTTTCCGATTCTATTAACTATACAAGTGGTCAAGCCTTGAGTATTTATTTGATTGTTTATTTAATGATTTATTTATATATTTACTCCACTAATCTCTACTCCCTACTTAAACTAAATGTTGGCACAAGTGCTTATATAAAGATAAGGTAAAAACGGTGCGTTAGGCAATACCAAACGCACCTAAAATATTATGGAGTAGGGTTTGCTGATTCAGGTTTTTCTGGCTTGAGTAGGGGAAAGGCGATAACGTCGCGGATACTTGCCGAATCAGTCAATAACATCACCAATCGATCGATACCAATACCCAAACCACCAGTAGGAGGCATCCCGTATTCTAAAGCGGTGAGGAAATCTTCATCAACTCCTTGGGCTTCTAAATCACCAGCGGCTTTTTTAGCTGCTTGTGCTTCTAAACGCTGACGTTGATCGATGGGATCGGTAAGTTCGGAAAAACTATTAGCAGTTTCTCTGCCGACCATATATAATTCAAATCGTTCTACTAAACCGGGTTTAGAACGATGAGGTTTTGCTAAAGGTGAAATTTCAACGGGGAAATCAGTTACGAATATCGGTTGAATTAGATTTTCTTCTACTTTTTGTTCAAAGACTGCATTGAGAAGTTTACCTATAGAAGGGCAATCATCTATACCTTCAATCTCAGCATTTTTACAGGCAGATTTAGCTTCATCTAAATTTTGGCATTTCTCAAAATCAACACCAGAATATTCTTTAACTAAATCATGCATCGTTGCTCGCTTCCAAGGAGGAGTTAAATCAACTTCAGTTCCTTGGTAATTAATTTTCAGCGTGCCGATAACTTCTTCACTGACAGTAGTAATAATACCTTCCGTCAAATCCATCATATCGTTGTAATCGGCATAAGCTTGGTAAAGTTCAATGCTGGTAAATTCCGGATTGTGACGGGTAGAAATTCCCTCATTGCGGAAAATTCGTCCTAATTCAAAAACTTTTTCAAACCCACCGACAATTAACCGCTTCAAATGAAGTTCGGTAGCAATGCGTAAATACAGCTGCATTTCCAGCGTATTGTGGTAAGTGATAAAGGGACGTGCATCCGCCCCCCCCGCTTCACTTTGCATTACCGGAGTTTCAATTTCAATAAATCCCCGCTCATCTAAATAGCGACGAATTCCAGCAGTAATCAAAGCTCGACGACGAAAAGTTTGCCGCACCTCTGGGTTAACAATCAAATCAACATAACGCTGACGATAACGTTTTGTAATATCAGTTAATCCATGCCATTTGTCGGGTAAAGGCAATAGGGATTTAGTCAGCACAGCATATTGCCGAACGTAAACCGATAATTCCCCCTTTTCAGTCCGTTTAATAGTTCCTTTAGCTCCGAGAATATCGCCGATATCAGTCAGCTGCTTTAAATTCTGGAAAGCCGCAGCATCAACATCAGCCATACTTTCAGAAATCCGCTTCTTTTCTAAATAAAGCTGAATAGTTCCAGTTTCATCCTGTAAAGTGAAAAAAGCCAACTTACCCATGACACGACGAGCCATAATTCGCCCGGCGATAGCTACTTCAATGTCAGCAACTTCTTCACCGTTAGCTAAATCGGCGAATTTTTCTTGTAACTCAGCAGCATGATGAGTTATTTCCCAACTATAAGCATAGGGATTCATCCCCTGCTGTCGTAACTGTTCTACTTTTTCTAGCCTGGTGGCACGGATATCTTCTTCCGACATGGTTTACGAACTTACGAACGGCAAGCTTTCATTATAATTCTCTGCTCGCATTGTACATTGAGAATAATTGGGATCGGCTTTTTCAATAGGATTGTAAATTATAGCAAATTTCAGTTGAGTCCAATACACTAAAACCTCACCCCCTTCCCCTCTCCTAATATACGGAGAGGGGTGCCCGGAGGGCGGGGTGAGGTAAAATTTGTATTTCACCCAAGTGAAAACCGCTATAAGTATTTGTGCAAAATAAATTAAACATTTCGTTGGGGAGGGAAAAGGGAAGAGTCAGGGCTTATATAACTCACGAGTAATTATGTAAATAATGCAAGCCTAACTACTTAACGTGAGTTCGAGTCGAACATCACATTGTATTTTTTATATCTTTAAACTCGAAAATAATTAAGTAATAATTCGATAACTTATGCCGACAAACTATGAAAGCTAAGTTACAAATATAAATTATTACTATGGAAAACAAAAAGCAATTAATCAGATGCGTTGAGTTTGTTTCAGAAGAACTTGATGCAGATGTTTTTCTATATAGTGCTGAAATTACAGATTTAAATGCTGATACATTAATTAATGAAATCAAAGAAACATCACCAAAAAGAGATAATATAGTCTTGATATTAACTACTTACGGTGGTGACCCAGATGCAGCTTTTAGAATTGCTCGCTATATAAAGAGAAAATATCAGAAATTTACTTTATTTGTATTTGGTTCTTGTAAAAGTGCTGGTACTTTATTAGCATTGGGAGCAGATGAAATAGTCATGTCCGACTTTGGTGAATTAGGTCCTCTTGATGTCCAAGTTACCAAAGATGATGATTTTAGAAGTGAGTCTGTATTAGATATCCAACAAGCATTATCTGTAATTGGCTCCCAAGCTTTTGAAATGTTTGAAAGTTATTTATTAAAGTTAATTTCGGGTACTCAAGCCCTAATAACTACAAGAACAGCAGCAGATATTGCCAGTTCTATGGCTGTGAATTTATTATCCCCGATTTCCAGTCAAATTGACCCGCTAAGATTAGGTGAAATGAATAGATTGATGAATATTGCTTTAGCTTACGGTCAAAGATTAAAGCCGGAAAGTATTGAAGTCATCAAAAACCTCATTTATAACTATCCTTCTCATAGTTTTGTCATCGACTATGAAGAAGCCAAAAAATTATTCTCTGATGTCAGAGAACCAATGGATTTAGAATATGAATTGGAAGAAATGATATTACCTTTGGTACGAAAGCCTTCATCTCAAGAAATAATTTTGAATCTAGAAAAACTTAACGAAGAATATGCAGAAAATTCAGAGAGAAATCACCCAAATCGGGAAAGAGTTACGCAAGAATCAGTTTCTCCAGACAATGGAAAGAATGAAGCGGTTGAAGGAAATATCTTACCCTTTGATAAAAAGTAGTCAAATCAAAGATAATTCTGTTACTTCTCCAAAGACTATATTTAAGATTTTACAAAACTAGTAAAATTGAAACTTTAACTGTAGATCAAAAAGTCGGGTTTCTATCAGAAACCCGACTTCTCTCTTCTCACTCCCTACTTCCTACTCCCTTTATTACTGCTCACGTTTAATTTGATTAATTTCTTGCTGTAACTCTTCAATTTGTCGCCGTAATTTATCAACTTCTTGGTTTTGGTTAGCTTGCGGTTTCACATTAACTGCACCTGATGCCGCTTCTTTCTGATAATTACCTTGCTTAATTTGCTGATATTCTTGAGACACTGCCCATTCCCTAAGAAAATGTATGCGTTCTACTGCAAAAGGATGACTAAGCATTACCCCTTGAGCGCCGTTATACATCAAAAATTTATACACTTGATTGAGTCCATCTTCATCGAGGGCTTGATAATTTTCCGACTGACGAATAAATTCTGGTAAACTGCATTCATTAGCATATTTATTACTACCTCCAGAAATTTTCATCATCGACGACATCACCGTATTGAGGTCATCTGTAACTAATAATGCAGCTCTATCAGCGGATAATTCGGCTTTACGTCGCCATTCAAAAAAAGCATAAATTAAACCGCTGCTAACTATGTTACCAATACCAAAAGTTAGTTCCCCGACAATAGAGGCGGCATTCATCGCCCACATCGCCATTTGAATTAAAATAGTATGACCACATTTAATATGTCCTAGTTCGTGAGCTAGCACAGACCTAATTTCGCTTTCGTTGAGCAAATCTAAAATCCCCGTGTTGATGACGATGTAAGGATGCTCTTGTCCCAAAGCATAACTATTTGCAACGGGATTCTGCTCGACAAAAAGTTTGGGTTCTGGATAAATATCCAAATCTCGCACACATTCCCGAAATATTTGATAAATAGTGGAATATTGTCGCGGTCCAACTTCAATGGTGTTACCCATTAAATATACTAGTTGCGGACGTTCATAGACAAATTCCACAAATTTACGAGCAATGAAATCAAACCCTGGTAAACCTCTGAGGGTTTCTTCCGCTTGTCGATCTAGTGGATGTTTAAAAGCTTCGCTGGAAATTCCTTTATAAGTTGGCATTATGGTTAAGATAATAAGTTATTTGTTAGCAATAGGTGTATAGATTAAGTGCGATTCTAGTGGATAGTACATCCGCGCTCTTCCTGGGTTACATAATTTGTAATAGTCCATTCACCTGTACAAAAAAAATGTTTAATCGTTTGTAGTGTAACAATTGAGTATGAAACACTGCGGCTTAAAAACCGGCAACGTAATATAAAAGAGGATAAGAACTATTTAAAACCAATTTTAAAGAAAGACTTCATTTTCATGTTTAACTAGCAACTCACTATGTATGGGATTCAAAGCGCGTGATTGAAGCAGAAGTTCATTTATCACTACACAACTTTTTGCGATCGCAACAAGGTTTTCCTTCTTGGCCGCATCATTTGACGATGGCACGGTTGGTAGCACGCGCCTTGAGGGTAGGACGTAGCGCTTTAATTCAAGTAGGGGCTGCTTGCGGTTATCAAGGTCAGTATCGCACTAGTTTTGTCGCTTCGGCTCTAATGTGGCATGGGGCTGTGATTATTGTAGCCACTCAAGCTGTACAGCAACGTTTATTACAAGTAGAAATTCCCAGACTACAAAACTGGTTAAAAGTCAATAAATCGATAATAGTGGGCGATAGTTTACCTGTTGGCGATTTTAAGGGAATTCTGATCGTGTCTCCCCAAGCTTGGTTAGCACAACAGTTGAGTTCTACCAATAAATTTCCTCCAGATATTCCCACAATAATTGACGGTGTGGATGATTTGGAAGATTGGATACGAGAACAACTTACCGTGAGTATTCAACCCGCCGATTGGGAACAGTTAATGTTGGCTTGTCCTTCCTTTGCTTCGATAATTCGCACTAATCGGGTGCAGTTAACAAAAGAAATTTTTCAGCATCCCGCGAATCCCTACGAATGTTATTTAATATCCGAACAAGAAGAAGAAATTTTATGCCGTCTTTATTCCAGTTTAGATTTAAGTATCCTTCCCGAACCTTGGAAAAAGTTTTGGCAATTGTTTAAAAGCAGGCATGAAATAGCCGCTAAATCTTCGGTTTCTCCTCCTTTACTTTGGCTTACGATTAGCCGCCGTCAAGGTTTATTCTCTTTACATTGCGCTCCCATTGAATTGGCAAAAATTCTCTCGCCGATTTGGCAGCGACAACCTGTAGTATTGATTGGTTCTGCTTTAGAACCGGAAACTGAAGCTACATTATTTCGTCAGCGTTTGGGGTTGGGAGATTTGACTTGCTTGAAGTTCTCTCACGACAATCAAAATCAAGCTATTCAACTTTACATACCCAATAAATTACCGCTACCTAATACCCCAGAATTCAAAGCTGTCTTTATTCATCAAGTTCGTACTTTGGTATGTTTGAGTGCAACATCACCTGGTTTAACGGTAATTTTGGTAGGAGATGTACCCCTAAAATCTCAGCTAGGGGCAATCTTGGCTTCAGAATTTGGTTCGCGGGTACAGGTAGATAAAACTTGTTTGGATGAAAATGGTATTTTAGTTTGCGGTTGGGAATTTTGGCGCGAACATCAAACAGTTTTACCTTCTGCACAAATGTTAATTATTGCGACTTTACCCCTACCATCTTTAGAAAATCCTTTGGTAGCTGGTAGAGTCTCTTACTACAAGCATTCCCATCAAGATTGGTTCCGCTTATATTTATTACCTACAGCTTTGAATGAATTACAACGGGCTGTTGCTCCTGTGCGAGATTCCAGCGGTATTGTAGCTTTACTTGATAGTCGAGTCATTTATCGCAGTTACGGCGCTCAAGTTCTTGCAGCCCTCAGCCCCCTTGCCCGGATTAATTATTTAGATCCAAGTTTGTTTTCTAGTCCCAAGGAAGAATCTTAGTTGACAGTTGACAGTTGACAACTAGTTAATAAGCTAAATTTTCTAAAGTTTCTCGTAAATACCGCTGTACCTGCTCATCTAAACTCAATTGCTCAATTTGCGAGCCAGATTGCACTTGCTCTAGCTGCCAGCGTTGAAAACCAGAACTAATTGCGATCGCCTGCTTGAGATTATTCCAAATGTCGGTATCGCCTTTCAAGTCGTCATTATTTTTAACTGTGAAACTGCTCATAATTATTTGAACCTCTATTCAACTTTGTTAATTAGTACAACATTTTTGATGATTACTGTTTGTTTAATTACTTACACCTATTCTATATTTGAATATACTCGTAATACTCTGTGGCGGTATAAAAATATAAGCTTCTGAACAAACAAATATTTTGCAATCTTCTTTAACTGGGGGATAAATTAATTAATTAAAAATCAAAATATAAAATCTAATTTTATTGAATGATTAAATTATTGAATATTTTTCAAGGTAATGCTTAAGTTACGGATGTTTCTGTTACCGTTGCTACTAAAATATCTCAAAAAATCAGAGAAATTTTCAGGTTTTGAGTTTAGGTAGTACTTTTTTCTTCCACTTCCTTGACTTTGTGTTGGAACAACTTAGTTAATCTACCAATAAAAATATGTAGAGACATGAGGGTAAAACCTAAAATCTCTACATAATAATATAAAAATTAATAGTTTTGTTGTGAGTTGGGAAGTTTGATAGGCTATGGCAACTAGGAGATTAAGATACCTAAGTTGCCAAGCTCGACAATTGGGATTACACCGTTGTCTACTCACTATCTTGTCATTGTCAGAGTGCGACGTTTAGTCACCATTTGATAACCTTCAATGATGTCACCTTCTTCCCAAGTACTGAATTTATCAACGCCGATACCACATTCGTAACCGGAGTTGACTTCACGAGCATCTTCTTTCATCCGCTTGAGTGAATCAAGGACACCCTCAAATATCATGTTATTACCACGACGTACTCGGACTTTGCAGTTACGAACCAGTTTACCGGATTGAACGTAGCAACCAGCAACAGCACCGCGTCCCACAGGGAAGACTGCACGTACTTCTGCTTGTCCTAAATGTTCTTCTACTAATTCTGGCTCCAGTAGACCTTCCAATGCATCTTGGATATCTTCTAAGAGTTTGTAGATGATATTGTATTCTCGTACATCTACACCAGCTTCGTCTGCTGCTTGTCTTGCACCACTGGCAAATGTGGTGTTGAAGCCGATAATTACCGCACCACTAGCTGCTGCAAGGTCAATATCTGTCTGGGTAATCTCCCCTGGAGCAGATAACAACATCCGAATGTGTACTTCGTTTTGCGGAATTTGTTTGAGCGCACCCAAAATAGCTTCGAGGGAACCCTGCACGTCTGCTTTCAAGATTAAGTTGAGTTCTTTCAACTCCCCTTCTTGTGCTTGTGCGGAAATACTTGTTAAAGTTACACGTCCTCCCTGCATCAAGCGAGATTGGCGTATCTTCTCGGCGCGTTCGTTAGCAAGTAAGCGTGCTTCTTTCTCGTTCTTGAAGACTTGAAATTCGTCTCCTGCGAACGGTACATCATTTAAGCCTAATACCTCTACAGCAAAGGAAGGAGTTGCAGCTTCTACTCGGTGACCTCTATCATCAACCATTGCCCGGACTTTTCCGAACACAGAACCGGCTACGAGAATATCTCCTACGTGTAAGGTTCCGTTCTGAATTAACAGGGTTGCCACCGCACCTTTTGCTTTATCCAAATGGGCTTCAATCACGGTTCCTTTTGCTGAACGGTCTGGGTTCGCTTGCAGTTCTTCTACTTCCGATACCAGGACAATCATTTCTAAGAGCGTATCCAAGTTTTCTGCTTTGATGGCGCTCACGGGAACCATAATTGTATCGCCGCCCCATTCTTCTGGTACCAACGAATACTGACCTAGCTCTTGCTTAACTCGATCTGGCTGTGCGGCTTCTTTGTCAATTTTGTTGATGGCAACAATAATCGGCACTCCGGCAGCTTTCGCGTGACTAATAGCTTCAACCGTTTGGGGACGAACGCCATCATCCGCAGCTACTACCAATATGGCAATATCTGTGACTCGCGCTCCCCTTGCCCGCATCGCTGTGAATGCTTCGTGACCGGGAGTATCTAAAAAGACAATTTGCTGCTGTTTGCCGTCATGTTCTATGTCTACGTGGTAAGCACCAATATGTTGAGTAATACCTCCGGCTTCTCCGGAAGCGACTTTCGTTTTGCGAATCGAGTCGAGTAGGGTCGTTTTACCGTGGTCTACGTGACCCATAATAGTTACTACAGGCGGACGACGGTGGAGAAATTCCATATCTTCAAAGTCGAGCATCTCGGTGACTTTACGAGCTTCGGCTTCTGGTTCTGGAATCTCAACTTCTACTTCCAACTCTTTTGCCACCATGATTACTGTCGAGGTATCAAGACTTTGGGTGATGCTAACCGCGATCGCCTTCATGAACAAGATTTTGACAATTTCTGTGTCCGGGGTTGCTAAAGCATCTGCCAGTTCTTGTACGGTCATCGGACCGCTAACCGTTATTTTTTCCGGACGCTGCTCTTTGATTTCCGTTTCTGTATTGTTGCCACCGCTACCGCCGCGCCGACGATTTTGATCGCGAGACCCAGATTTTTTGATTTTGCTTGGTGCCGCTGGAGTTGGTGCTGCTGCTGCTGGTCTGGAACTTTTTGGTTTGGCAGGACGAACTATGGCATTACTAACTGCTGCTGCGATGCTATCTGCTGCTTCATCTTCACTAAGTAGGTCTTCATCAAAATCGTCTTCAACCATTGGTTTCAGACGTTTATTCTTAACAACCTTACCGGCTTTGGCGGCTTCTTTGATTTCGTCGAGTGCTTCCTCTTGCTTAGAACGTTTTTTCTGACCTCTAGGCAAACGAGGCGGTGTTGGACGCTTGAGTTCAACTATGTCATCGACAACATCATTATCGTCTTTGTCGTCATCAATTGATTCGACATTTTCTGATTTCGCCGCCGGTCTTAGTGGCGGTCTTAATGGAGCCGATATGCTCGGAGGAGCTGATGAGTCTTGGCGTACTACCGTCTTCCTCGGACGTTGTACATCATCCGAACTAGCACCCGGCGATACTTTCCTGGGCTTTTGAGGTTTTTCGGTTTTTGATACTGGCGAAATCGTCGGACGCGCAGTTTTTGATACTGGTGCGTTTGACTGGTTCGCTTGTTCTACTTTATCGGTAGTCGGCTTGTTCTGTTGTCGTTTTACTTTGTCTTTGTCTTTGTCTTTGTCTTGATTGCGATCGCGCTTGAGAACTGGTTTTTCGGCGACGCTATTATGCAAACCGGAATTGGGTTTTGCTGCCACGGGTCTACTAGGTGGAGCAGTCAATTCGGGCGCGCTTGGCATTTCCGGTTTAGATTTGGGTGAAACTAATTTTTCTGGTTTGCTCAAAGCAGTTTTATCTGATTCTGAGGAGGAAGTGGATGCTAAATTATCGGTATTTTCAACGAATAAAGAGTTATTCGGTTTCTGAGACTGATTTTGAGAAGCGGGTGCTGTTGGTGCCACTGGTTCCATCGGCGAGACAGGAGATGTAAAAGGTCGGGGGGGCGCAGCCGGATTTGATGCGCTTTCTTGGTTTGGTAAATTACTAGAATTATTTGGTGGTTTTGGTTTGCTACGAATTTCCAAGATTTGTGGTTTACTAGGTGCAGAAGCATGGTTATGCTTATTTGTACCATGCTCTTTCGACAAAGCTAAAGTAGACGTTAATTTTACTGCTTGCGAACGAATACGTTCGGCATCAGATTCTGAAATCGTGCTGCTATGACTTTTGACCGCAATATTTAGCTGGTCGCAAATTACTAGTAGCTCTTTGTTTTCCAAATTCAATTCCTTTGATAATTCGTAAATTCTGACTTTGCCGTTGTTCATCCACTCTTCCCCTATAATTTACAGTTTTAACGGATGGTTGCCAGCTTTTGCGACATCTCCATCCTTGAGTTACTGTGTAATGGCTACCATTTTCGGTTTGAAAACAGTTTTTACCATTAGGAAAGAGAGATGTGACCGTTGGAAAGCTGGCATCTCTACGCTTGCACAATATTGGTTAACGCCTGATTGCGCCCAAGCATCAGCAAGTAAGTGCCGATATTTAGTTTTTTGTTTGGTTGATGTTTCTGTTGGGTTTAACACATGAAAGCCTACAATCACTAAGTTTTGCAAGTGTTTATCATATAACAGACCATGGGTCAATACTAATTTATAATTTTGGCACTGACTGTATGTTACTAAAAGATAATTTAATCAACAGTACTATCGAGCATAGTCGCATTCGTTAATATTATTCTGGAAAGTAACCCCCTTATTTTAATTGCTTTATGAAAAACGATTATTCTAGGGTATAGCTTTAAGGTAAGCGCTGCCACAATGTTGTATACAGTGTTTCTGGCACTGATGTACGCAAGGCTCGTCCTAATCTATTTTTTTTATGAGCAACGCTAAGGCAACTCGGATTTGGACAAATGTAGGCTGAACGCCCCATGCCCTCATCTAATTGTACCTTTCCTGAAGGAAACACGCGGACAATCCGCCAAAACTCTTGTTTTAAACTGACTTTTCGACAACTAATACAACGCCTCCAATTCGGTTTCATTTTAACTGACTATTCGGCTTTAGCTATTGTGGTGGATTATTACGATTAATAAATACTTTGATTCTCGGACTCAAATTCTTCCTCAGCTTCGTCTTCGTCTAATTCAGTTTCAAATTCTTCAGATAAAAATTCGCGATCGTCATGTTCTAATTTGTCAGATTCCAGTTTCTGCTGTTCAAGTCTTTCAAGCTCATCAAGCTCATCAAGTTCTGCTGCGTGTTGCGCTCTTACATCTGAGAATTTGGCATCTTCTGCTTCAAAATCATACTTGGCTTTGTCTTTGATATCTATTTTCCAGCCTGTAAGTCTAGCAGCTAAACGAACGTTTTGTCCTTCTTTGCCGATGGCTAAACTTAATTGATCTTCAGCTACAAGTACGTGAGTTTGGCGGCTTTCTGGGTCCATAAGTCGGACATCATCGACTCGTGCTGGACTCAAAGCGTTGGCAATATAAGTTGCTGGGTCTGGAGACCAACGAATCACGTCAATTTTTTCGCCGCGTAATTCATTAACTACTACTTGAATTCGAGAACCCCGCGCTCCAATACAAGCACCAACTGGGTCTACATCTCGGTCTAAAGTATCTACAGCTATTTTTGTTCTCGGTCCAACATAAGAAGATGGAGGATTGGCTTCGCGAGCTACGGCAACAATGCGGACAACTTCATCTTCAATTTCTGGAACTTCGTTGGCAAAAAGATACACTACCAAACCCGCATCAGCACGAGAAACCATTAATTGTGGCCCTCGCTGTTGACCTTTTGAGACTTTTTTCAGATACACTCGAAAATTTGCCCCAATTCGGTAATTATCGTTGGGTAGTTGTTCCCGTTTGGGTAATTCGGCTTCTACTTCCGGCTGACCAAAACCACTGGTAACAGCCATGATTACCGATTGTCTTTCAAATCGCAGTACTCTTGTTTGTAGTACCGTTCCTTCTAAATCTTGGAATTCTTCTTGAATTAATTGTCGCTGCTGGTCACGTAATTTTTGCGATAAGACTTGCTTGGTTTGCATCGCGGCCATGCGACCAAATTCTTTTTTATCGGGTGTTACATCTACAACTACTTCTTGTCCTACCAATTGCGCCGCATCATCGCCAAATTCCTCGACTTCTTTGATTACGTCTTTCAGAGCAATTTGATGGTCGGAATTGGCAACTTCTTCAACTATAATTTTTGTGGAAACAACGCGAAATCCTTCATCTTCAATATCTAATTCTACTTCAAAATTGTCAAAGTAATCTTCATCAAACTGTTTGCGGTCTAAATTTTGAGCGCGACGATAACGTTCGTAACCCTTAAGCAGAGCTTCTCTAATTGCCGATTGTACTGCAAGACGCGGTAAGTTTCGCTCCTTACTTATACTTTCAATCAATTCTTTTAATCCAAGTAATTTAAGCATTGACATATATCGTTCGTTCTCCTTTAAAAAATCGCTACCGGGAACACCGGAATTCAAGACGATAAATAATCGGTGTGTTCACAAAACAGATATTTTGCTACAAATAAACAACTAATAGAACCATTAGATGCTCATTCTTTTCGCAAAAAACCGTTCTTCTTCACCGAGGGTAAAAGCAGTCTTGGTAGATAGTCTTCCCCAACTTAATCGCGTTCTTCGTCTAACTGCACGCTCTGTATATTCGAGCGCTTAATTTCGATTACACGACCTTTTTTATTTAAGTAAACGTTGTTTTCATCTCGGCTAACCAGTTTACCATTCCACTCAGAATGTCCTTGATGGGGTGAAGAAGTGTAAACCTTAACCGGAAACCCTTTAAAAGAGATGAATTCTCGGTCGGTCTTCAATTCCTGGGAAATACCAGGACTAGACACTTCTAATACATAGGCATCGGTGATAATTGCAGCTGCATCCAAATTTGCTTCTAAATTACGGCTCATGCGTTCGCAATCATTTAACCCAGTATCCTGTGTGGGATTACGGATATCAACTCGCAATACTGGTGGGCTTTGATTGGTATGAAAAACCACTTTCACGACCTCTAGTCCAAGGTCTTCTGCTACTGGTGTTGCTAAATCGATTATTTGGGGAACTAAAGGATGAGTCATGTGGCAATTCCAACAAAAAAAGTGGGCTAGTACCCACTCCCTGCGATAAGGATATCTTCCAAGAAGTCTTGCAACGAACTCTAAGATAGCTCGTCTCTAATTTGAGTTTAGCGCATTTTTTCAAAATGCTTGCAGCAAAAAATGTCCGATTACCCATCTGTATTTTGATGCTGCACATCGATCAAATATCAGGTTTGGTACGGCGCTTTGTATCTGCTAATAAGGGAAGGGATACTTCTGTTTGGAGATTCCTAGTTTGTTCAAGGATTTGCTCTACGTCTTCTTCGGAAAGACGTTGAACGTAATTAATTTTCATTTCTTCTAAGAAGTCGATTAATAAGCTTTGTATTTCTGAGATGACTTGTTTTTTTTGAATTTCGGAGGTCATTGCTTCTGAGAAGCGTTTGACTAATTGGCTTGAAAGTTTGACGGAAACTGGATCTTCTGTTGCAGATACTAAAGCATGGTAGAGGTTGGTGGCAATTTGAGTCGCCAATTGTTCGCTTAATTGATGCTGCATTTGCCCTATTCCTGGCAGGTTACGAAAATTGCTGTAGATGGGAGATTGGTTAAATGCGCTATTTATATTGTGCTGGAGCAGAGCAATTATTTCCGGTTGAATTTTTGGTAGTACTTGGTAAATAACTGTTTGTACGAAAATTCCTGCCAAGGCTTCTATTTCATTAATATTATTCAGGTCTACATAAGGACGCAATGTTTGACTTTGTTGTAACCAACGTGTTAAGTCTCCTTGTTTAATAGAATTTTGAGTTTGATTTATAACTCGTATAACTACGATTTGCGTTATTTCTTCAGCAAAATTAGCTACAATCCCTTGTTGAATTTGATGTCGTAAACTGTGTAAATTTAATAACTCTACTTTTTCTAAACGGAATAAAACAGGTATGATTCGCAACCAACGCCAAAAAGGTAATACTAGAAAGAGATCGTACCAACGCCATAACACTGCATTGAACCAACTAAACCCAGGATGACGACGTTTTATATAGTAACTACGCGCTAATAATTCAACTGTAAATAAAAGTACAAATGGTAAGTCAATTATCCAAAATTTATCAATAAATTCTCCGTTTTCGCCAATTTGTCGATAGTAATTAGTCGCAATTAATGGTTTAATTTTACGATTAAAAAAACTTATTTCTTGATTCCAACCTTGTTTTAGTAAATACTCTTGACTCCAAAAACTAATAAATGCACGTTTTGAAGATTCATTATCAAGACGTTCGCTCATCCGATTTTTGATTTTTTCCAAAGTACCGCTTTTTGAAACTCCTGCAAATGGATTGTTTTCAATCATTTCTACGCTCAAATCACTTAATTCTTCTAGTTTGCTTGTTGATAGAGCTGAAGTTAATCCTGTTTGAGCGATTTGTTGTTCCAATTCTTCTACAGTTTTTAAATAATTTTCAGTTTCTCGATGGGGTTCAATTCCTTTGATTGGGTCGTATATTGTTTGGATTTGAGGTAAGTTACGTAAGTAAAAATCCCGCAACTCAATATAAGTTAAATTAAATAATACTAATCCTAAGTTTAGTGTAGCTGTAAGCGCCATGAATCTTTCAAACCAAAGGTTTCGCTTGTTGACATTTTTTTGATTTTTCATTACTTTTCAGTGGTATTACATATTTTAAACTCGATATAGCGTATTTTATTCACTCATAATGAAGGATTATATAATGTTTGTTACCAAGTAAATAAAATTTTAAAAGTATATTTTGTATCACATCAAATGTTGACTCACTTCTAAATTTTTCAACTATTTATACAAGAGTTTAAAAATACATCTATAGGAAGATGACAAAATTATTTGTGGCGAAATATTTTGAATAATTTAAAAAAATTTAGATTAATCAAAAAATTATTAATAATAATAAAAAATTTTGAGAAAAATACCTTAAATAAATTTAAAATGCAGCTAATGACTCGGAGTTTTAATCATGTGGTGTGAGTTTAGTAATAGAAGTATTAGTGTAGTAACCGCCTGTATCATTGCAGGTAGTGTAGCTGTTTCAAGTACAGTTTTAGCCGCTCGTGAACGCAATTATACTCCACGAGAATTTCGTTCTGTTTTGTACGGATTGGGATACAACGTGGCAGTATCCGACGCGCCTTTGACGGATGCTCAAACCAGAAACGCAATCCGCGAATTTCAACAGGGGTACAAGATAGGAGTAGACGGGATAGCAGGACCAAATACTCAAAATCTTACTGCCGACATTGTTAGAAGTCTCAAATACAACTTGAATTTGGTGGCTAATCCCGATCCTGAATTACCTCTCGATCAATTTTACGGACCAACAACCCAAGAAGCAGTTAAAAAATATCAAGAACAGTTACAGCTTGAACAAACTGGAATAGCTGATTTGGCTTTGCGGCAAAGACTTAATCAACAAGCGAAACAGGAGACTCCAGAATCTGAACCGGAAGCAACACCAGAAGTAACACCATCGCCAACCCCATCACCAACGGCAACACCAGAAGTAACCCCAACTCCTGTAATACCGGAAGCAACTCCAACTCCGGTATTTCCGGAAGCAACTCCAACTCCAGAAGCAACTCCAACTCCGGTATTTCCGGAAGCAACTCCAACTCCTACAGAATCACCCGACGACGATGATGAGGAAGAAACACCGGAACCAACCCCATCACCAACGGCAACACCAGAAGTAACTCCAACTCCTGTAATACCCACTGTAAGTCCAACACCTACAGAAACGCCTTAAAGGTTAAAGGTTAGAGGTTAAAGGTTAAAAGTGTAATAACTCTTAATAACCAACAACTTCCGGTACAGACGTAGCAATGCTACGTCTCTACAACTCCTCTCCGGTACAGACGTAGCAATGCTACGTCTCTACAACTCCTCTCAGTTTTGTTCTTCCATCGGTCTACCTTTGGGAACTGGAAGAAGGGGACGGCGGTCATCATAAGGCATTGGGATGTACTGTACCGAAGGTCTTCCGCCTTGTGGTTGCGGGTACAACTCCATCAGGTCGTAGACGATTCGGGGCAATCCGGCTGTGACGGGTAGCCCCATTTCCGTTGCTTCTTCAACTGTTATGGGATAATCGTGAGTAACTTGTCCAGTTGTCAAAGCTTCAATAATTTTTTCAATATCTTCTGGTTTGACTTTCTGCTTGGGGATAGAATCTTTAAGTAAAGTTCTGACGAAGCGCTGTACTTGATTCATGGCTTTGCGGGATAGGTCAGCCATAATCAAAGTTTGGTCGTCAACTTCACCAATGGGTTTATCTTCAACAACTTTAATGATACTCGCAGCAGGTAAATTACCAAGTTGAGGATCTACAGGTCCGAGAACAGCATTTGCATCCATGACAATTTCATCGGCTGCCAGAGCAAGCATTGTACCACCACTCATGGCATAGTGAGGGACGAAAACGGTTACTTTAGCTTGATGACGAATTAATGCTCTGGCAATTTGTTCGGTTGCTAAAACCAAGCCACCAGGAGTATGCAATATCAAGTCTATAGGAACATCTGGTGGAGTCAGACGAATTGCTCGAAGAATTTTTTCGGAATCTTCGATGGTAATATAGCTCGAAATTGGTATACCCAGAAAACTAATAGACTCTTGACGGTGAATCAGCAGAATTACCCGACTTTTACGACTTTGTTGAAACTCATCAATACTACGGAAGCGACGATACTCCATTTGACGACGCTGCCAAATTGGTTGTAATGAAGAAAGCAGCAGAAAAATGCCAAATATTTCAAAAATACCAAAACTCATAAAACAAATTGTTCAAATTTAACTGTTTACGTCCTACATTCTCACAACTTTTGGGAAATTGGATGTCTATCTAAAGACAGTTATCAGGAATTAAAGAATTTTGGATTTTAGATTTTAGATTTTGGATTAGGAGTTAGGAGGATGACAGTTGACAGTTGACAGTTAATTTCTCCCCATCCCCCCTTGTCCCCTTGTCCTTTCAAACTACTGCTGTTGCCAAATTTTAATTGTATTGTCATCGCTACCGCTAACTATAGTCTTCCCGTTGGGGCTTATAGCGACTGATCGAACATAATTAGAGTGACCTTTTAAAGTACAAATTTCATTACCCGTATTTGTTTGCCAAATTTTGATGGTGTTATCCCAACTACCACTAGCTAGAAATTTTTGATCTGGACTTAGTGCTACTGTCCACACTGCATCCGAGTGACCGATCAAAGTACGAATTTCTTTACCAGTAGTTATAGACCACACTTTAATAGTATTATCGGAACTACCACTAACTAAAATTGTCCCATCTTGACTGTAGGTTAGGGAGTTGACAAATAAAGAATGTCCTGTCAAAGTGCGAATTTCTTTACCTGTATCCGTTTGCCATATTTTAATTGTGTAGTCAGCACTAGCACTAGCTAAAAACTGCCCGTCTGGACTCCATGCGACTGAACAAACTGCATCGCAATGTCCTGTAAGATTCGCAATTTCTCGACTCCTGTTGACTTGCCAAAGTTTAATAGTGCGATCGACGCTACCGCTGGCCAGAAGTTGATTATTTGGACTAAAAGCAAGGGTATTTACGCAGCTAATATGACCTTTATAAGTACTAATTTGTCTACCAGTACTTACAGACCATAATTTGATAGTCTCATCCCAACTGCCGCTAGCCAGGATTTCTCCATCATGGCTAAAAACAAGGCTGTCAATTATACCTGAATGACCGGAAAACCAACGTCCTAATTGACGTAATAATTTTCCAGTGTGCAGTTCCCATAATTTGATTGTTTTGTCGCTGCTGCCACTAGCAAGTAGTTGCCCATCAGGACTTATGGTAACAGAATGAACCATACTATTATGTGCTTTCAGGGTATTTACGCATTTCCATCTCTGGGTAAGTAGAGACTTGGCACGAGGTGTGATGATTTGTGTTGGTGGTATTGTTGGGACTATGGGTTTTTCGAGTAATTGCAGCCACTGCTGTACAGATGATGGCCGATAATTTGCATTTAATGCCATTCCGTGCATTATTGCTTGGTTTGTTCTATCGCTGATGTGGGGATTTAAATCTTGTGGTGGTTTGAGTAAGCTGTTTTTGCTTCTATTATCGGCACTTGTAGGAATAAATCCCGTCAGCAAGGTGTATAAAGTGGCGGCTAAAGCGTAAACATCAATAAATTCTCCCCGTGCTGCTGAGCTTTGATATTGTTCTGGTGGAGCAAAACCAGGAGTATGATAAGTTGTATGTTTTTGCACTTCGTTGGCAATAAATTCTCTGGCTATACCAAAGTCAATTAATACGGCTTCCGATTTACCTTGACGAATAATAATGTTACTGGGTTTGATGTCTCTGTGTAACAAACCTCGACGATGAATAACTTTTAACGCATTACCTATTTGCTGAATGTATTGCAGCGCTTCTGTTTCAGATAATACTCCCATTCTTCGTAAATATTTGGCTAAATCTTCACCTTCGATATACTCCATCGCTATACAAGGCAAATTTTCTTCGTTAAAAATCTTTTCTATTTCAACTATATGAGGATGCCGACATACAGCTAATCTTACGGCTTCATCGTGAAAGTCTCGCTGTATTTTATTTAGGTATGCTTTCCAAGCGGGATTGTCAAGAATCTCTTCTTTTATAGTCTTGATAACTCGCAATTCGCTACGTTGATTTCTCGCGAGATAGGTTATGCCCATTCCACCTTCACCAAGAATATTTTCAATTATGTAGCGATCGCCATTTAACTTTTTCCCACTCTGCCAAACCATTAGTGAACACGATGATTTTCTGGTATTTATTGTTGCACAATTTCCAGTCTAGTTAAGAAATGTTCATGAGAATTTTGAGCATTCTGATTATATTAGGACTTAGCAAAAAGGCATATTTTGATTGTAGGGGAGGCAAAACGCGGTGTGGATTTTCCTCCCGCGTTATTGCCGTTGCTTGTACAGTGCAGCAATTCTTAACACAATAATCAGTCAGTGTACAAGCACCAACCAGGGTTTTGTGAAAATTGCGTAAGTCCTGTATATGTGTAAAAATCTTACTTAAATATAAAAAAATGACTTGATTAGTTGGTCATGTACTAAAATTAATTAGGTAATTCTTTTGTTGAATTACTACTGGTTGATTAAGAAAAGTTTCAAGTTATATTCAAAAACCTTAATAGTTTGTAAATTCAGCTAGCTTCCGAAATACTTTAATTTATATTTGTAGTAATTACAGTAATTGGTATTATTTATTTTTTTGATTTATTTGAAAGGGAATTAATGATAATTTTAAAGATATTTTAAAGATAAGTTTCACGTTTTTACATAAAAAGAAAATAATGGTTCAGAATATGCTAAAGAACTTACGTTTAAAACAAAAATTTACAATATTACTGTTAATCATCTTGATTGTAGGCGTAAGCGCGAGTGGATTAGCTTTATCTTTCGTACTCACACAAAATGCTAAGCGCGAAGTTGCGAATACTGCTTTAATTTTGATGGAAACAATGAGTTCGGTTCGCGATTATACTAGCAATCAAATCAATCCAGAATTAACGGATAAATTAGAAATAACTTTTTTACCGCAAACTGTACCTGCTTATTCGGCTAGGGAGGTATTTGACAATTTAAGAAAAAAAGGGGAATATAAAGACTTTTTTTATAAAGAAGCAACCCTTAATCCTACTAATCTTCGAGATAAAGCTGATGTTTTTGAAACTAAAATAGTCGAGAGTTTTAAAAGTCAAAAAAAATCAGAATTAAGCGGTTTTCGTTCGCTTCCTGGTGGAGATATTTTCTATATTGCTCGTCCGTTAGCGGTAACAGAACAAAGTTGTTTACAATGTCACAGTACAGTTGATGTTGCGCCTCCAAGCATGATACAACGTTACGGTACGGCTCACGGATTTGGTTGGAAATTAAATGAAATAATCGGCGCTCAAATTATTTCAATTCCTGCGGATAGAGTTATTCAAAAGGCGAATAAATCATCTGTTGTCATTATCGGTATTGTATCGATGGTTTTTGCGGCAGTTATTGTTTCAGTAAATGTATTTTTGAATAGGCAAGTTATACTTCCTCTGAAAAAAATTACCCGTGTGGCTGAAGAAGTTAGTACGGGGCATATGGAAGTTGATTTTGATCAGGTTTCTAATGACGAAATTGGTAATCTTGCTAGAGCCTTTAAAAGGATGAAATTAAGTTTAGAAATGGCGATGAAAAGGCTTAAAAATCAGGGAAATACTCACAAGAATACTGGTTGATAGGGTTTATTATGTTGTGAGGGTAGGGAATAGGTAATTGGGAATTAGGAATTGGTAATTGGTAATTGATAATTGGTAATTGGGAATAGGTAATAGGTAGTAGGGAATTGGTAATTGGGAATTGGGAATAGTTTTATTTTTTCCTAATTTTTTACACTAGATAAAGTTTCAATATAATTCATAATTCATCATTAATACCCCAAATAATTCGTAAGCTGAGAAGTCGGTTTTTTTTGAAGTTTTTATTTTTTTACAAATATTTATCCTAAAAACCCGACTTCTTTGATAATCAATAATAGTAATTTTAAGAAAATATCCGTTTTGTAAATTCAATTGCTATGTGAGAATCGGGAATTTCTCTAGCTAATAATTCCACAAATTGATGGGGTGTGGCTTGGGGATTTTGTTCTAATACATCTTCTACAATTAAACTTGCCATTGGTCCGATATAATAAGCTAATTGTTGCTGACATTTCTTGATAAAAGAAGGACTAAGTAAATATAAACTTTGTCGATTATAGCTGCTTTCACAATTGTCAGTTGAGTTAACTAATGTTGGCTCGACTTGGCTATAAGATGGCGGTATGGTAGGATTTAATTTTGAGTCAGGTAAAGCTAATGTGGGAAGTTCATCAAAATTTTCTGAAGAAGATGAAAATGTTTGCGACTGATCAAGTTGTTCGAGATATCTAAGGACTTCCTTAGTACTTTGGTATCGCGCTTTAGGCGTATCTGCCAACATTTTATCGAGTATCCGCGCAAAAGCATCACTGATATTGGTATATATCCGCCAATTCCAATCGAGAGAATATCTATCCATCAAGTATGACGGATTTTTACCTGTAAGCAATACGATTGCTGTTACTCCTAATGCATAAATATCACTGCTTGGAGAACATAAACCTAAACTAATTTGTTCGCGGGGAGCATATCCAACTTTACCCACAAGGGACATATTACCAGCAAAGGCAATTTGATTAATTTTGGTAGCTTCATTGATTTCAGCTATTTGTTTTCCCACACCAAAATCAATTAGTACGGGTAAATCTCCACCTTCGGGCAACATGATATTATCGGGAGAAATATCTCGATGAATGACTTGATGTTCATGGACGTATTCCAAAACTGGTAATAGTTTTTTCAGCCAAAATATTACTTCATCTTCTAAAAAAGTTTGTCCTTGATGTTGCCGTTCTTGTAGTAGCATTGAATAGGTTTTACCATTAACATATTCTTGCACTAAGAACAGCCGACCTTCTCCTTCAAAGCAAGCTAAAAAACGTGGGATTTGGGGATGTTGCAATTTATGAAGAATTTTTGCTTCTCTTTTGAACAAATCGCGACATTTTTCGATTCCATCACTACCAGTACCAAAAGGAGCAAATTCCTTAAGGACACAAGCTTCGTTAAAACGACGTGTATCATAGGCTAGGTAAGTCCGTCCAAGTCCCCCTTGTCCCAGCATCCTTTGGATAATATAACGACTATCAATTAAAGTACCAGAAGCTATTTCTGGTTTACTAGGGGGTATAGACATTTATTTATCACTCCTAAAAGTTATATGGTTATATAAAGTTATATATTTAGATGTTAAATATTGAATTCTTCGTCCTAAAGTCTGGTTCGGAAATACAGATACGTTCCCAATACCACTAGTTTTCCATAAAAAAAGGAATTTTTAGGTAAGATAATTTCTTCTTGGTTAAGACTGATGATTTATTAACTATTTCAATTATCTATCACCACAAATTCTAGATGTTTCGACAAAAGTTCATAAAAATTGATAAAACTTGATAGTAATTTATAAAGCTTTAGAAAACTTTTTAAGACTTGATTTTTTAGTTAACAACTGATTAAGATTGGATTATTTTGTATTAAGTAGGTGGGTCAAAATAAAGATTATTATATAACAAAACGTAACCCCTGCTTCATAGCTGATCTCTACTCCCTACTCCCTTGTCATCACGATAAATCTTTCCACCTGACTTCTAAGTCGGCAATGGGCAGTCGGCAGTCGGAAAAATATTAAGACTTGGACAATTGGTGGTGAAAATTGTTTTGCATCGGGACTACCTACTTAGTAATAGATGGTTCAGGTAATAATACTGCGGGTTTTTGTTGAAGCTGTGTTTCTAAAGGTTTAACTTTTTTCATTAACTGAATAAATTGCTGATATTCAGGAACTTTAATGCTAGGAACATAACCTGCATCTGCTGTAATATTTGCTGGGGCTTCACTCATAACTTTTCGGATTTGTTGTTCGCGATTTCGATCAATATTTGGTGATAACAGTACTAAACCAGGGGGAATCCACCGACTAGTATGTATAATCCTAAACTTAGTTTCCCGAAATTGTCGTTGATGGATTTCAAAGTTATTTTCAGACAAAGCACCAGCATCAACGCTACCTTCTTTTACCCATTCGAGTACTGTTTTAGGAGTAGGAGCAAAACGGATACCAGCAAGGGTTAAACCGTAAAGGTCGTACAAAGGTGTATAATAACCAGCAGCAGAACCTTTTTGTCCTAAAGCAACCGTTTTATTCGTCAAATCTGGGATTTTTTTAATTGGGCTATCATCTCGAACTATCAGTAACGAACGCTGTCTGCTACTAACTTCACCCATAGAAAATAAAGGTTCGTAGAGTTGTTCATCAATCGCGATAGCAGCTAAACCAGGGGGAGCAAAAACGATATCCCATTGTTTGCGACTAATTTGGTCAATAGCTTGTAATTCATTATAAGTCGGTTCTAATTCTACAATCGACTTTGTTGTTGCTGCTATATAATTTTTAAAGCGGTCGTATTTATCGAGTGAAAGGTCTTCTTCTCCATAGCTGACTACACCTATACTCAGTTTTTCTGGAGATGTGTTCTCCGAATCGCATCCTATACTTAACACTGCAAGTAATATTAATAACCCAATTTTTGCGAGCCTGCGTGTAAGCATAGTTTTTACTTAGATAGCTACATATTTAATTATTAAAATTCACAAATGCGTTGAAAATTAATTTTTATGAAATTTCATGAAATACATGACAGATTTGAAGATACCCATTGACTAGCTTAAACTAGAGTATAAGAGTGTAACAGTTGACTCTTGTACCTAATCGTGATACCGCAATATCTTTTTTCTTTTGGGAGTAGATTGAAATGGGTGGGTTCATTACAGGCTTACTAATAGTCGCTTATGTCGCTGGTGCTTGGAAGTTTTGGACTGGATTTAGGAGAACTAATTTCAGTAACAGCTTAACAAATCGTCTTGTTTTATCATTGTTATGGCCAGCTTGTTTTATTGGTAGTAAATCCTATCGTCAAAATTTTACAAAAGCCCTCAAAGGTTAACAATTATGTTTCTGTTTCTCCTAAGTATAGGGGAATAAATCAATTTGTCAGAGAAATTAAATCTCTGACATTTGTTTTATATTTGATTTGCAAGTCGTACTATAGTTTTACCAACAGTAAGACTGGAAATAATTTGTAATATTAAAAAGCAATAAAAGCAATATTGCTATATTTTATACAAGCTGCGGCTACACTTTATATACTTACAAATAACCTTGTATTTACTTAATCTTGTAAAAATTGTTTCAAGCAGTCTTAGGCTTAACTGATTATTGATATAAGTAAGTTTTAACATATTTACTTTTCTACATTATCGGTAAAAAGAATTAAGAAAACATCAACTAATAAAATTTTAATTTGTTTATCTGTTAGACACACAATATTCGGGGGTAATTCCCCTCAGCTAATAAAATCAAATATTTGCAAAACTAGTAATATCAAGACTATCTAGTATAGGGTAAACAAAGAAAAGCGAAGGTAATCCCTAAATTTTTCAAAAATGCATCCTCTAATGCTGTATGATTAAAAATCTATAAAAGTAACTCAAACAAAAGATTGTTAAGTTTGAAATCAATTCATGGTGTAGGTCAGACAATAAATAAATTTACTACTTTAGAAGGATAGATTGTTTTTTACGTTTTCAGGAAAATAAATTTATGCTTGCTGGAAGTTAACACTGAGATTAGACGTGTACTTTTATTTATAGCAGCAGAAAGTTTCATCAGACAGAATGTTTATGTCAAAAGTATCAACTGCTTAATAGGGTGATATTTCGGATTTTATTTGCAGTATCTCTAAGTTAAACTCGGATAGATTATTAATACCTGGATTGAACCAATAAGAACATTGGTTATAAATTTTATTCCGCTTTAGACCCTCGTCTAGACTGATATAGGAAAATAATCCAGTCAATCTTTATAAAAAGTGAGTTCCCATCCCGAATAATTCTTTAAAACCACCCATTGACGCTTCAGGTTGCATCTTGGAAGCGTATTCTAACCCAAATTAAAACACAATTAGGAGAAACTATGCTTCACGATCAAAATGGCGAAACTCTTTCTATTTACGAATGGTTATCTAGAGCTGGATTTAAGAATTCTGATGTTTTTAGAATGGAGCCGGAATTAATTCGGCATCTTCACAAACAGTGGTTTGTGTATCGTGAAATTGTCCAAACTTGTATGTCTGAAACTGGCTGTTCTGATCCCGGTGAATTGGAAATTAACCATCCCTATCGTACTCCTCAAGTACCTCAACCGACTTCTTCTTCTTTAGAATTAGGAGATATTACGGCAGTATATTCCTATTCCTAAAAGATTTGTAAATAAACATATGTACAAAGTTTGTAGTTGTGCTTCAGCATAAAATTTTAATGAGCAAGTGCGACTACAAACATTTTTGGAAAATTTTTTGACAATTAATTAAATAAAGTTAAATAAAGTTAAATAAACTTGGTATTTTAAGAGGATGTCCGCAGGAAATATTTCATTCGCCAAGACTAGTATCGTTCGGCGTAAATACCTAACTCACCAGGGACTATAAGTCCCTGTCTAATAGCGAAAGTCCTCTTCAGAGGACTTTACTTAATCCGCACGCAATTCCTGAAACTTGCTTAAAACCTTCTGGGCATGACCTTTAGTTCTGACATTCGACCATACATAAACTACATTACCATCGGGTGAAATTAAAAAAGTTGAGCGTACAACTCCCATATATTCCTTACCCATAAACTTTTTTAACTGCCATACACCGTAAGTTTCACATACTTGGTGTTCCGGGTCACTCAAAAGTTGAATTAATAAATTATGTTTGTTGATAAATTTGCAGTGAGATTCTTCTGAATCGGGACTTATTCCCAAAATTGTCGCTCCCAAATCGCTAAATTGTTGAGAATATTCGCTGAAGTCTTTTGCTTCCACAGTACAACCTGGCGTATCGTCTTTGGGATAAAATAGAGAACAAGCCAATTAGATTGGAAATCTTCTAACTTCACCAAATCTCCATTTTGGTTTGTTGCGCTAAATGATCGTGCTTTTTCTCCCATTTTGGGAATTTCGGTAAGCTGTGACATAGGGGGATGGGGGATAGAGGGATGGAGCGATGGGGCGATGGGGAGAAAAATAAATCCTAACTCCTGGTATTCAATCTAAAATCCAAAATTTAAAATCCAAAATTCGATACTCCTGGTATTCAATCCAAAATCTAAAATCTAAAATCCAAAATTCGATTTAACTTGCTGGTGGTAATTTAACTGTTTGATCTTCTTGAATAATTGGACGACGGGGTTTCTTGCCAAAACCATATTTTACAATATTGAGAATCCAATATTGTAAATTATCAATGTAGGTGAACAATACTGGTACTACTACTAAAGTTAATAATGTAGAAGTGCTAAAACCACCGATAACTGCCACACCCATTGATTGACGAACTTCTGCACCAGCACCTAATCCTAATGCTAAGGGAAAAGTACCAGCGATTGTAGAAAGGGAAGTCATCAAAATTGGACGTAAACGGGATAAACCAGCGTCAATTAAGGCTTGACGTTGTTTTTTACCTTGTTCTAAGCCCATGATTGTATAGTCTACTAAGAGAATTGAGTTTTTGGTGACAATTCCGACCAACAACACGATACCGATTAAGGCATACAACCCCAAAGCTTTTTGAGCAATCATTAATGCTAAAAGAGTCCCACCCAAACACAAGGGTAGAGCCACCATAATAGTAATTGGATGGAAAAAATTATTATATAGCAAAACTAAGATTGCGTAAATCATCATAATCGCTAAACCTAATGCAGTACCGAAGCGTCCGAAAATTTCCTCCATAATTTCCGCATCTCCAGCGGAACGTCGGCTTACTTCCGCAGGTAAATTTTTCATTGCTGGTAACTCGTTTACCGCTGTCAACCCGTCTCCTAAAGAGATGCCCTGTAGATTAGCTTCCACCGAAACTTGACGCATTCGATCAAAACGGTTGATAGTCGCAGCACCGCTACCAAAACGAATATCTGCAACCGCAAGTAATGGAACTAAACCACCATTTTGACTGGGGACTTGGAGATTCTTAATATTTGTAATATCTTCTCGTGCTTGGGGATCGATTTGGACTCGAATCGGAATTTGGCGATCGCTAAGATTATATTTTGCTAAATTAGCGTCATTATCACCGATAGTAGCGAGAGTTGCGGTACGTGCAATTGATTGTACAGTGACTCCTAAATCTGCGGCACGTTGGGGATCTGGTACTACCAAAATTTCCGGTTTCACCAAACTAGCACTAGAAGATGCTTCTACCAATCCCGGTACAGTTCGCATTTGTTTTTCTAAGTCATCAGCAGCTTGTTTCAAAGCTTGGGGATTTTCACTTTGTAGAACTATCGTTAAATCCTTTCTACCACCAACTGTACCAGTACTTTGAAAACTAATTCTCGCTCCGGGAATTTGAGCAAACTGCGGACGTATTTGTTCTTCTAGCTCACTTTGAGAAAGTTCTCGTTCTTCCTTGGGTTTTAGTCTAATAGTAAGACTTGCTGAACCAACATTTTCTGTGGATAAAACACTTTCAACCCCAGGATTTTGTGTAATTAAATTAGTCGCTTGGGTTACTACCCGCTTAGTATCAGCCAAAGTCGAACCAGGAGCTAGTTCCACCGATACAGTAGAAATACCGATATCGGCAGCATCAACCAAACCTTTAGGAATTAAAGGCACCAACATTAAGCTCGCAATAAAGAAAGCCAAAGCCAGCAGTAAAGTTGTAGTACGATGGCGTAACGCCCATCTGAGTGTAGAAGCATAAGGCTGAAAACGACGACGGGAATAACCAGTATCATTTTCAACCCCTAACTCTTGACCTTTAACCTTTGACATTTGACCTCTGACCTCTGATTTTTGACCTTTAACCTTTGAACTTAACAAATGCGCTCCCATCATCGGTGTTACCATCCGTGCTACTGATGTGGAAAATACGGTAGCAGCGGTAACTGTCATTGCAAAAGGTTGGAAAAATTGACCGGGAATTCCACCCATGAAAGCTACTGGTAAAAATACGGCTACGATGGTTGCAGAAGTTGCAATAACTGCTAAACCCATCTCTGCTGAAGAGTCCAAAGCGGCTTGTTTGGGTTCTTTACCCATTTGCAAATGCCGTTCCATATTTTCAATTTCGACAACGGCATCATCTACTAAATTACCTACTGCTAATCCCAAACCTAACAGTGTCATATTGTTGAGAGTGTAACCCAAAGCAAACATTACACCGAAAGTAGGAATAATTGATAAAGGTAGAGCTATCGCCGTAATTAAAGTTACTCGCCAATCGCGTAAAAATAGTAAAATTACGACCACAGCTAAGACAGATGCAATTAATAATTCGGTCATCGTACTTTCGTAAGAATTGCGAACAAAAGTAGCTCTGGTAAAAATTAATTCCATTTTTATATCTTGAGGAAGAATTTCTGCTAATTTTTCAACCTCTTTTTTAATTCCTTCTTCCACCGTGACGGTGACGCTACCAGTACTACGCAATACTTCTAAAGCAACCACTGGCTGATTATTCAACCGTGCAGATTGACGCACTTCACCAAAACTATCATCAACATTTCCTAAAGTGGATAAAGGAACAGAACCACCATTAGGAAGGATAATTTCATAATTTGTCAAAACATCTACACTTTCAGCACTACCCAAAGTACGGATAGTTTGTTCACTTCCGCCAATTTCCGCACGGCCACCAGGTAAATTGATATTAAAAGCTCGTAATTGGTCGTTTACTTGAGTAGCAGTGATACCCAAAGACTGTAAACGCTCCGGGTCGAGATTAACGCGAATTTCCCGGTCAACCCCACCTACACGGCGGATTTCAGCCACACCTCTGACTGATAACAAAGCCCGACTGATAGTTTGGTCAACCAGATTACTCAACTCTTCCACAGAACGTTTATCCGAACTGACCACATAGGTCATAATGGAACTGCCGGAAAACTCCAAACGCTGGACAATTGGGTCATTAATATCTTGAGGAAGAGTCTGACGAATTTGCGAGATCGCATTACGAACATCATTAGTAGCGCGATCGCTATCGGTTCCTAACTCAAAGTTAATTGTGGTAGTAGAAACACCATCAGTAACAACCGAACGTAATTCATCAATATTACCCAAACCAGCAACCGCATCTTCAATTTTTTTAGTCACCTGAGATTCAAGTTCAGTAGGTCCCGCACCAGGTTGACTTACCCGTACCTGAACCGCAGGAATATCAATATTGGGGTTGGTATCAATTCCTAAAGTATTGAAGCAAAACCAACCAACTACAGTTAAAACTAGAAATAAAACTATTGTCGGAATTGGTTTATTTATAGACCAAGCAGAAACGTTAAAATTCATGGAAATTAGTTGACAGTGGACAGTGGACAGTTGACTTCTAACCTTTAACCTTTAACCTCTAACCTTTAACCTCTAACCTCTAACCTTTAACCTTTAACCTCTAACCTTTAACCTCTAACCTCTAACCTCTAACCTTTGACCTCTAACCTTTAACCTTTAACCTTTAACCTGATTCGGCAACTCGAACTTTATCCCCATCCTTGAGATATCCAGCACCGTCAACAACAACATTTACTCCGGGTTGTAAACCGCTTTTAATTTCGATTTTCCCACCTTTGAGAATTTCTCCAGTCTCGACTTTTTGACTGCTCACAATATCGTCTTTACCTAAAACAAATACAATTGCGCTGCCGTCGGTTTGAGGAAGTACTGCTTTTTGTGGTACTGCTATACCTGTATTTGTGTCGGTAATAATGGCTGCACGAGCAAACATACCTGGCTTAAGTAAATCTGTTGCTGGTAAGTCAATTTTGACCATTGCTTCACGACGTTGTTGATTAACTATTGGCTCTATGGCTCTAACTTGTCCTTGCAATTGAACGCGGTTATCTGCATCCGTTGTAATTTTCGCTGATGCACCGACTTTTATTTGGGATAGTTGAACTGTAGGAACTTCTGCTTGTAACTCCAAGTTTCCATTACGAATAATTGAAAATAGCTTTTGACTTCCACCAACTACCGTTCCTACTTGGGTTTGGGGTGGTACACCAGTTATATCTCCGACTCTGGCAAGTTTTTCTGCAACTGTTCCGGAAACGGGAGCGCGGACTATAGTTTGTCCTAACTGAGTTTTCAGTTGCTGCATTCTGGCTATAGCGCTCTTGACTCCTGCTTTAGCGCTGTTAACTCTGGCCATGTCACTACTAACTCCCGCTTGAGCGCTACCGATACTTGCTTGAGCGCTAGTAACTCCTGCTTGAGCGCTACGAATGTTTGCTTCGGCAATCCGTACCGCTTCTCTGGCAGTTGCCAGGTTAGTTTCGGCAGTTTCAAATAATTGTTTACTAATTGCTCCTTGATTGGAAAGTTGCTGATTACGCTGGTAATTTCTTTCGGCTTCTTTCAATCTTGCCTTTGCTTGAGCTAAATCCGCTTGTCTCTGCTGGACAGTTGCTTGATTTGATACTACATTTGCTCTAGTTGATTCTAAAGTTGCTTGTTGAGAAGCTAAATCCGCTTGTCTGGAAGCAACCTCAGCTTCTTGGGATTCGATTTCTGCTTTTGCTTGACGAATTTGGTCTTGTAAGAGCGAATCATCTAAAATCGCCATAACTTGACCTTGCTCAACAGAATCTCCCTGTTTCACGGAAATTTGTTTAATTTGTAAGCCGTTAGCTTGGGGTAAAACTGGAGTCAATTCACTAGCTCCAACAGTACCAGTAACACTGAGATTACGAGCAACTGTGGTTGATTCCGCCGTCGCAAGAGTAACAGTCATGGCGGAAGCAACTGGTTGAGTAGATTGATTTGCTACCGTTGGTTCACTTTCGGGACGATTGCTCAACAACCGCATTCCTCCAAAAGTTATTCCAACACCCAAAGCCATACCCAACAGCATAATTGTCCACCAAGAACGCTGTTTATCAGTTTCGGGATACTCCTTGAAAGTCGCTTCTTCCATTGCTGGTTCTTGTTGCGCTGGAATTTCGGAAAAATTTTGATCTCCTGCTGTCATTGCTTGATCTCCTACCCACCCGCGATAACACGGCTTTGCTTAAGAAAAGTTGAAAATTATTACTATATATTAACTATCACTCATTTTGCTGTGTAATGGCTGTAATCTCAGGCTGAATTTACCCATGACAAAAGTCATGTATTCTCACTTTCAAAGAATTCTTTAGAGATTTATACTTATTTATGAAAGGGAGTAGTGAGGAGGCAGTAGGTCTATATCTATTGGTTACTTTCAGATAAAAAACTTTATCGGGCTTGATTATTCATAGGTCATGCATCACAACTGAGTGAGTGTTCAGATCACCGCCACAAGTTCTCTGGATGTGGAAAAATAAAAATAAGTTGATATTGTTTCTATATATAAAAAACATTTCTTTATTTATTCGATGCGTATATTCAGTTTAATTTGGGTAAGCTCTATTTATAAGTACCTGTGCAAAATTTGTGCAAAAATAATAATTTAATTAATTATGGTATCAGACTAGAGTTAGAGTAAATAGTGAGATAACTGAGTAGCAAATATATAATTAATTAAATAATTAATCAAAGCTTAACTACTTATTAATTATCATGAATCCTTAACTTTTACAATCAACTTTAATCAAGATAAATTATTAGATTATTAGATTATTAGATTATTAGATTATCAACAGGGTAAAAATATGTTTAGCGCCACTGAAGTTTTGATAGATGCTTTCGTAAAACTAGTTAGAGAAGGATATCGTCGTAGTTACGGAAGTTTAAAAACTGATTATCAAGACATATTAGCTTGGGTAGGAAGTATGGCTTTAGAAAATATTGCCAACAGCGATGCTCTATATCATAACGTCGAACATTCAATCTTAGTGACATTAGTAGGACAAGAAGTTTTACGTGGCAAACATATACGAGAAGGTGGTGTTTCTAGTGAAGATTGGCTACATTGTATTATCTCATTGTTATGTCATGATATTGGTTATGTAAAAGGAGTTTGTCGCCAAGACAAAGAAGAAGCAAGTTTGTATGCTACGGGTAAAGATGAAGCAATGATTTCTTTACCATTAGGCGCTTCAGATGCGAGTTTGACAGCATATCATGTTGATAGAGCAAAATTATTTATTGATGAACGTTTCGGTGGTCATAAATTAATCGATTCCGAAGTCATAAAATGCAATATTGAATTAACTCGTTTTCCCGTACCAGCAGCAGAAGACCATCAAGAAACTAATACTTATGCAGGTTTAGTCAGGGCTGCCGATTTAATTGGACAATTAAGTGATCCTCGTTATTTAAAGAAAATTACTTCTTTATTTTACGAGTTTGAAGAGACTGGAATGAATAAAATTCTCGGTTATGAAAACCCTGCGGATTTACGCAATAATTATCCCAAATTTTATTGGAATGGTGTTTATCCTTATATTAAAGATGGACTGCGTTATTTATCTTTAACTCAGCAGGGAAAACAGATCATTGCTAACTTATACTCAAATGTATTTGTTGTAGAACATGAACGACCACAAGAAAAACAAATACATTTAGAAAATTTAGAAATTAGAGAAGTCGGAATGAAAGAATTATCCGAACGAAGACACGAAACAGTAAAAGCAAGATCGAGAGTTAGTTGATAAATCGAATAATAATTGGTTTATAATGGTTCATTTCATTAATTTTGCAGGCTTGTAGAGACGCGATATATCGCGTCTCTACATTCTTTGTTTGAGATGTCTAATTATCCCGGTAGGATAATTAATGGCAGTACACAAAATCTAGCTATAAATCTTTGATGTCTCTGACTCTCAATTCGGAATATAAAAGCTTTGGTGGAAAAGTCGGCTTTTACTCCCATTCCTCAACTACCTGTAACGGTGAAATGCGCTTTGCAATTTACCAACCACCCCAAGCTGTATCCCAAAGCTTACCAGTTCTTTACTTTCTCTCCGGTTTAACCTGTACTGAAGAAAACTTTATGGTTAAAGCGGGAGCGGAACAATATGCAGCCGAACATGGTTTAATTTTAGTAGTACCAGATACAAGTCCCCGTAACACGGGAATCAAAGGTGAGGATGACGATTACGACTTTGGTACGGGTGCAGGTTTTTATGTTGATGCTACCCAAACACCTTGGTCATCTCGCTACAAAATGTATAGTTATGTAGTTAAAGAACTACCAGAATTAATTGCGGCAAATTTTCCAGTACAGCAAGATAAACAAAGTATATTTGGTCATTCAATGGGGGGACATGGTGCTTTAGTTTGTGCTATACGAAACCCTCAAAAGTACAAATCCGTTTCAGCTTTTGCACCGATAGTTGCACCGATGCAATGTGCTTGGGGAGAAAAATCTTTTAGCGGTTATTTGGGTGAAAACAAACAAAGTTGGAGCGAATATGATGCAACTGAATTAGTCAAAAAATTTGGTTTTCACAGTGAAATTTTAATTGATCAAGGTACAGAAGATAAATTTCTTCAACAGCAGCAGTTGCTTCCTGATGTGTTTGAACAAGCTTGCAAACAAGTAAATCAACCTTTAAATCTACGTTATCAACAAGGTTATGACCACAGTTATTATTTCATTTCCACATTTATAGAAGACCATATCCGTCATCATGCTTTACAGTTGACAGTTGATTGACAACAAACTAATCATAATCAACCTATTACCTATTACCTATTCCCTATTCCCATACAAAGCTGTTTCTGAAGCAAATTGCTTTGCAGCTTCTAATAAATATTCAAAATAGGCACGTGCAACAATCGATAACTGTTTACCGTT
>JAAUSO010000073.1 GCA_012033205.1 Richelia sp. SL_2_1
GAGTTGGATGGTACCAGAACCCGCTTGGGAAGATGAACCTTTAGACTTTTTACGGGAATACTTGTAAGAAGAGTTAGGAGTTTAGGAGTTAGGAGTTAGGAGTTAGGAGTTGGGAGTTAGGAGTTAGGAGTTAGGGGTTAGGGGTTCCCTGCTCCTTATTCCCTGTTCCCTTTTCCTAAGAAGCCATTGCGACTTCAACCATTTGCTGTAAATCACCTTTTTGGTAAAGTTCAATCAGAATATCGCTTCCACCAACGAATTCACCATTTATGTACACCTGGGGAATTGTTGGCCAGTTTGAATATTCCTTGATACCTTGACGGATTTCTGCATCTTCGAGAATGTCAAAAGTCTCGTAGGGGACTGCCAAAGTGTTGATAATTTGCACAACATTGTTAGAGAAGCCGCACATAGGCATTAACTTGCTTCCTTTCATGAAAACCATGATTTTGTTTTGCTGTACTAAGTTATCAATTGTTTCTTTAACTTCTGGTGTCATGATGTTTCCCTTTGATTATGGTATTTTAGCTCGTTGACCGGCATTTTAAGTTAGAAGCTGATGGTTAGTAATATAGCTAAGGTGCCTGAAAATATTCATCGGTATTTTCATCTGTAACTCATCATGCATAACCAATGATTGAAGGTTATGAAGCGGCTGTTGTTTCCCAAGCTTCGGGAGTGTATGTTTTGAGTGCTAAAGCGTGAATAGCTTCGGTAGACATAGCTTGTTTCAACGCAGCGTACACCAACTGATGTTGTTGTACTAGTCCCTTGCCTGCAAATTGCGATGAAACTACACTTACTTGATAATGATCACCACCGCCAGTCAAGTCTTGTACTTGAATCTGAGCATCTGGCATTTGTGCCTTTATCATTTCTTCTACTTGTTGCGGACTTATCATCGCAATCCCTACAAATTAATTTATTTTTTCTACACTTTATATATTATGTACAAATTTTAGACAATTTTAGATAGCAGTAATCAATTATTCGTTTATAAATCAATTAGCTAAATGCTTGAAGAATTGTAGATATTTTAATCCTAGCACCAGAAATTCAAAAGCCACCGCCAAACTTTTAAAATTTAACGGTGGTATATTTAATAATTTTATCGTGAGTATAAAAAACTTAGTTATTTTTTCGGTGAAGAAGCGTTACCACCGCTTCTAGGATAAGGAGAATCAACAAAACCCAATTCAAACAATTGTTGATAAGCTTTTTGACCTAACTCTCTACTGGGATTCTGACTTTTGATAATTTGTACTAACAAGGGTACAGCTAATTCTGGTTTATTTTGCGCTCTGTTTACTAATGCTAACTGATAGGTAGCTTCATCTCGCATTTGAGCGGCAGATAAAGCTTTTTGACGCTGGGAATCAGCAACTCTATTATCAATTCCGGCAAAGCTAGAGTTTAGTTGCTGATAGAAGTTTGATAGCTGATTGAAAACTAAACGTGCTTCCTTGAGTTTAGTTTCGGCTAAAGCGTAATTTTGCGAAGAAACAGCATTACCAGCTTCAGACATCAAACGCTTTCCACCGTCAAGGCTTAAAACACTACTTGTTTGTCCAGTGGGATTTATTGTATCAATACCATCTGGTTCTATAGGTTGTACAGGTTCCACTTGCGTACTACCACTGGGTAGTTTAACCTGAGCTAAGCCAGGTGATACCAAGCTCAAACTTACTATTACTGATAGTAAAGCAAGACTAATATTGGGAACAGTTAGAGCAAATTTCATGGGGATAAATACTTGGGACAACTAAACTGAACGGGGATAGAACTGAAGGGTATCTTAACTCTGTTTTGCTATGAAAACAAAGCAAAGCTACATACACTCCCATCTTTGATTTAGACTGAAAATCAAATCAACTGAGTTCCCACAGACACTACAGTCACGAAAATAGCTGTCATGAGTACGAATGCAAACTCTCCAGAAAACTCTCCGTCGAATATACCTACTAGTAGTTTAGGAATGATTATGCAACGTGGTGGTGAAGAATTAGTTTTAGAGAAGGTTCCAGACCGTTTTACAGTTCGTAGTAAGACTAATATTCCGGTTCCACAATTAGCTCGAAATTTATTAGGTAGTTGGCGTAGTAGTATTCCTACTTCCCATTTAGAATTATTCAGGGTTGCTTCTACTAAGTTAGAGACGGCAATGTCCCAAGCCCGTAGTTCGACAAATGTTGCTTTTGCCAGTCATGTTTACCAAATTAAAGGTAATCCTGGTACGGCAGTTTATTTGAGCGACCAAATGACCATTCAATTTGCTTCTTGGGTCGATAATACCAGAATTAATTCCATTGCGACAAAGTTTGGTTTAGTTCTTGACAAACCTGTTGATGGTCTTCCTAATACTTTTGTCTTTATTGTCGGACAACAAGCTACACAAAATCCGATCAAAATTGCTAATCAGTTACAAGGATTTTCGGAAATTTTAGCTAGCGAACCTAATATTATTATCCGTCAAGAATCTTATTACAAACCTCGCGACCCGCTTTATTTTCAACAATGGTATCTCAATCACAATGGTGGCAATCAATTGGCTCATGGTTCTCATATTTCCGTGGAAAAAGCTTGGGATATTACGCGGGGAGTTCGTTCGGTTGTTGTTGCGGTGGTAGATGATTCTTTTGATTTGAATCATCCCGATTTTATGGGTAGTGGAAAAATAGTCGCTCCGTTAAATTTAAAAGATAAAGATTTTTTACCTTTACCCACACAAGAACAACCAAGTCATGGTACTGCTTGTGCGGGAATCGCCATCGCGTCTGAAAATGGTACGGGAATTGCTGGAGTTGCTCCCGGCTGTGCATTTATGCCGATTCGTACTAGTGGTTTTTTGGATGATGAATCTATTGAAGCGATTTTTGATTGGGCGCTTGAAAAAGGAGCAAGTGTAATTTCTTGCAGTTGGGGAGCTGCTGCGGTATATTTCCCTCTTTCTTTACGTCAACGGGCTGCTATTACTCGCGCTGCCACAAAAGGACGCAATGGTAAGGGTTGTGTAATTCTATTTGCTGCTGGTAATGCCAATCGTCCGATTAACGGTACCGTATATGAGAGTGGCTGGGTTAAAGATATAGTCACAGGTAAGACGCGCTGGCTCAGTGGTTTTACGGCACATCCAGATGTAATTACTGTTTCGGCATCCACTAGTTTGAATAAAAAAGCCGCCTACAGCAATTGGGGTAGTAATATTTCCATATGCGCTCCTAGTAATAACGCTCAACCGGGAATGTGGTTTGAACAAACTGGTTTTATTTATACTCAGCCAGCAATTGCAGCTTCACTTCCTGGAAGGGGAATGTTCACAACCGATCAATTAGGAGCCGCAGGTTATACCAAAGATGATTTTACTCCTTATTTTGGTGGCACTTCTGCCGCTACTCCGGTGGTTGCTGGAGTTGCAGCCCTGGTTTTATCAGCGAATCTTGACTTAACAACTCAGCAAGTAAAACGCATACTTGAAGAAACCGCAGATAAAATAGTTGATTTAGAACCCGATCCACAATTAGGTTTGCGTTACGGCAGTTACGATGATAATGGTCATTCCCAATGGTTTGGTTATGGTAAAGTTAACGCCGAAAATGCCGTGAAAGCAGCCCAGAAACTGCAAAAAAATGCCGCGATCGCAATTAAGAATATAGTAGGACGTAATAATGCAGTATTATCAATTCCCGATAATTATCAACAAGGCATCAAAAGCCCGATTATGATATCCGAATCTAGCAACGTCCGCGATATCCAAGTTAGCGTTAACATCAGCCATGAATTTTTAAGCGATTTAGAAATTTATTTGATTGCCCCAAACAATCAAAGGGTATTATTACAAAGCCGTACTTTAGGTCGTCGTCAAGAATTACAAACCACTTACTCAGTGCAAACCCATCCAGGTTTAAAAAATTTACTTAATCAGTCAGCCAAAGGAAATTGGCAATTATGGATTATTGATACAGCACCACAAGATACAGGCAAATTAAATAATTGGCAACTGCTTTTATCAGTTAACAGTTAACAGTTAACAATAATTAGTTGGTATGCTTCAACAATTAACAACTATCAACTAACTTTCTATGTGTACAAAACCACTACTAGCTAAATCATCATATTGATAGTTAAGTTGTTGAAGTGCATGATACAAATCATCTGTAAGACTTTTCGCATCTTGCTTGATGCTGCCTTGAGCATAGTCAGAAACTTTGATTGGTGAACCGATGCTAATGCTCACATCGCTACCCCAACTGGGATAAGGGTGACTGTAATTAAAACAAATCGGTACAATTTTCACTCCTAAACCGGGGTGAGATGATTCAGCGCTCATTGCCAAACGAGCAATTCCTGGTTTGAGCAGGTGAACATCGCGATCGCGAAAAATACCGCCTTCAGGATAAATAACTAACATTTCGCCACGTAGAAGCAATTCTACAGTATGACGAAGAGTTGTAATTGAAGGACGTTTGGCATTTATGGGAAATCCTCCTAAACGCCGCACAAACCAGCCTTGAAAACCTTGACATTCGGTACTTGTAACCATAAAACGCAAATCTCGTCCGGTAATATAACGTCCGGTTGCATAAGGTAAAAGCAGCGAATCCCAACGGGCTTTATGAGTAGGAGCTAAAATTACAGGACCACTTTTAGGTAAATTTTCCTGTCCTGTAATTGTGATTTGGCTGAAATACAAAGGCAAAAGTATATTTCCTGCCAATAGGTAAGTTAAAGAACTTAACCAAGGAGAAATTCGCGAATCAGTATCAGCCAACTTAGTATTTTTTTTAACACCCTTTGACCAGATATTCAGTAGGTCTGGCTTGAGAAAAGTTGGATTTGTTGCTTCTTCCTTGTCTGGCTCAATCAATGAGTCCGAAGCCCTATCGCTTGAGGAAAAATCTTTTGGACGGGGATTTAAACTCTGTCCAAAACCTAAACTATTGCCTCTTGCCTTTTGCCTTTTGCCTTTCACGGTATCAAATATTGAATCAAATTCCATCATCACGGTGACTGCTGAATATTGAGTGAATCAAAATGTAAACAATTCTTGATTAGTAACACCGTAGATTTTCTGCCCCGATTTGTGTAGCACTAACTGGACAGTTTTACCTCTGTCCTTTAAGTTATGCTATGTCGCCGATTAGCAAACCAAGTTTGTAACTGTTGGCGACACTCAGATTCTAAAATGCCTCCAATTACACGCAAACGGTGATTAGAAGCCGCACTATCAGGAATGTTGGCAACTGTGCGAATCGCCCCAGTTTTCGGGTCATCTACTCCATAGATTAGTAGACCTACACGGGCTTGGACAATAGCACCAGCACACATCGGACAAGGTTCGAGAGTAACGTAGAGAGTACATTCATGTAATCGCCAATTTTGTAACCTGCGCGTTGCTTCACGTATAGCGAGGATTTCCGCATGAGCGGTAGGATCATTGTCGCGTTGTTTTCTATTTTCACATAAAGCAATTGCATTTTCAGATGAATCAATAATAACAGCGCCCACAGGAACTTCACCCGCTTCTCCAGCCGATTCGGAAAGCTTTAATGCTTGTGCCATCCACTTTCTGTGTATCAGATATTCGGAATAGCTACTTAACATATTCTTAATGTGAAAGTTAGTTGTTAGTAGATAGTGGTTAGTTGTTGGTGGTTAGTTGTTAGTAGATAGTTGTTAGTTGTTAGTTGTTAGTGGTTAGTTGTGTGGGTTAGTTTTAGAGTGTGTGACTAGGGTGTTGACTTTGATAGTATTTTCCTGCTTTTTATTTATGCAACTTTTATGTCAGTTATAATCCAATACGGTTCAGTTAAAGTCAAAAACCTTGATATATGTAGGTTGGGTTGAGGAGCGTTCACCGCTAGGTGTGCCGGAGGCACAACCCAACAAACCCGCCTTGTAGGTTGGGTTGAGGCTCTGCGAAACCCAACCTACAATTTTCCTTAACTAAACCGTATTGAGTTATAATCGCAACACTTTCAACCTCACCCCGTCCTACGGACTGTAATCCATAAAAGTTGTCAACTGTCAACTGTCAACTGTCACTGCTTGATTCAACATTGGATCGAGTTGACCTTGAGTATCTAGTTGATACAAATCATCGCAACCGCCAACGTGTTGATTATTAATAAAAATCTGCGGTACTGTGCGTCGTCCATTGGCACGTTCAGCCATTGCAGTTCTAGCTGTTGCGTCTCCATCAATTTTATATTCAGTAAATTTAACGCCTTTCCACCACAAAAGCATTTTTGCACGAATACAGTAAGGACAAGTCTGCCAAGTATAAATTTCTACATTTGCTTTGATTTGTTCGGGATGGCGACCTAAAAGCGGGTTAAGAAAGTCGAACATGATATTTTTTAAGGCTATTTAACGGCGAATAACTTAAATATAGGACTCAGCGGTATCTGGTGCTAAAAACAAAAATTTTGTCTATGAACCGGGTTTATGCAGCGTGAGTTTTAAATAAATTTTAGCGAAAATACTGAGTAAATATAGTCAGCAGGGCAAACCTTCCACCACCCACTTTCACTTTTAAGCAGCAAAACTTAACACAAACCCCAGTCAAGATAGATTTCCACTGGTATACGCCCTTTGGTAGACTTAATAACTGATATCGCAATTCGCATTCTACCGCGAATGGCCAAGCAATTGAGAGGGCAGACTTCGTGGAAAATACTCTTGGGTTAGAAATTATTGAAGTAGTAGAACTAGCGGCGATCGCTAGTTCTCGGTGGATGGGTAAAGGAGAGAAGAATACCGCAGATCAAGTGGCTGTAGAAGCTATGCGGGAAAGAATGAACAAAATCTATATGCGCGGACGCATTGTGATTGGAGAAGGGGAACGGGATGAAGCTCCCATGCTTTACATTGGTGAAGAAGTGGGAATTTGTACTCGTGAAGATGCGAAAAATTACTGTAACCCCGACGAATTAGTTGAGATTGATATTGCAGTTGACCCTTGTGAAGGTACTAACCTAGTAGCATATGGTCAAAATGGCTCTATGGCTGTATTGGCAATTTCGGAAAAAGGCGGGTTATTTGCAGCACCCGACTTTTATATGAAAAAGCTCGCAGCACCAGCACAAGCACGGGGTAAAGTCGATATCAATAAATCTGCCACCGAAAACCTGAAAATTCTATCGGAATGTTTGAATCGTTCCGTTGAAGAATTAGTAGTAGTAGTGATGGATCGTCCCCGTCACACAGAATTAATTGCCGAAATTCGCGCTGCTGGTGCAAGAGTACGCTTAATTAGCGACGGTGACGTTTCTGCGGCTATTTCCTGCGGTTTTGCCGGAACTAATATTCATGCACTAATGGGTATTGGTGCAGCACCCGAAGGTGTAATTTCTGCTGCTGCAATGCGTTGCTTGGGCGGTCACTTTCAAGGACAATTGATCTACGATCCAGAAGTAGTGCAAACAGGTTTAATTGGCGAAAGCAGAGAAGGTAATCTTGCCAGACTCAAAGAAATGGGTATTAATGACCCAGATAAATGTTACAACGCTGAAGAACTAGCTTGCGGTGAAAACGTACTCTTTGCAGCTTGCGGTATTACTCCCGGTACTTTAATGGAGGGAGTTCGTTTCTTCCACGGAGGTGCTAGAACTCAAAGCTTAGTAATTTCCAGCCAATCCAAAACAGCCCGGTTTGTTGACACCATTCATATGTTCGATAGTCCACAAACCCTTAATCTGAAGTAAAAAGTTAGGAGTTAGGAATTAGGAGTTGTAGAGACGTAGCAATGCTACGTCTGTACCGGAGTTAGGAATTAGGAGTTAGGAGTTAGAAGTTAGCAGTTAGGAATTGTTTAACCTTTAACCTCTAACCTTTAACCTTTAACCTCTAACCTCTAACCTTTAACCTTTTTTATCAATTATCAATAAATAGTTAGTAATTACCATTTTAAGTAATGCATATAGCAGTAGTAGGGTTAAGCCACAAAACAGCCCCAGTCGAAATTCGAGAAAAACTTAGTATTCCCGAACCACAAACTGAAGGGGCGATCGCTCACCTGTTAAGCTATCCCAGTATTGAAGAAGTTACAGTTCTCAGCACTTGTAACCGCTTGGAAATTTATATCGTTACTCAAGAAAGCGAACAAGGTATCAGAGAAGTAACTCAGTTTCTCTCAGAGCATAGCAAATTACCTGTAATATCTTTGAGACCTCATCTGTTTATGTTGCTACATGAAGATGCAGTGATGCATTTGATGCGAGTTTCAGCTGGTTTAGATAGCTTAGTACTCGGAGAAGGTCAAATTATGGCTCAGGTGAAAACCACTCATAAAATTGGTCAGCAATACAAAGGTATTAAAACAGTTCTCAATAAATTATTTAAACAAGCCATAACTGCTGGTAAGCGGGTACGTAGCGAAACTAGTATTGGAACTGGTGCAGTTTCCATCAGTTCCGCAGCGGTGGAACTAGCCCAGATGAAAGTCCAAAATTTAGCCGCAGTTCGAGTCGCGATCGTTGGTGCTGGGAAAATGTCGCGTTTACTAGTACAACATCTGGTTTCAAAAGGTGCGGGAGAAATTTGTATTCTCAATCGTTCCATAGCAAGAGCAGAGGAATTAGCAAAGCAATTTAGCGCTTGTAACATCCAGATTGAAACTCTGGACAAAATGATGCAAGTAATTAATGCCAGTGATTTAATATTTACAAGTACTTCGGCAACAGAACCAATACTTGACCGCAGTAAATTAGAATTAATTTTAGAACCTACTCGTCCTTTGATGTTGTTTGACATTTCCGTACCGCGCAACGTTCATGCAAATGTCAACGAGCTAAACAACGTACAAGCATTTAATGTAGACGATTTGAAAGCTGTAGTCGCACAAAATCAAGAAAGCCGTCGTCAAATGGCTCAGGAAGCTGTATCTATCTTGGAACAAGAAGTAGAAGCTTTTGATATCTGGTGGCGCAGTCTCGAAACAGTTTCCACAATTAGTTCTTTGCGAAACAAAATTGAAACTATTCGCGAACAAGAATTAGAGAAAGCTTTATCGAGGTTGGGTTCGGAATTCGGCGAAAAACATCAAGAAGTCATCGAAGCCCTAACGCGAGGAATAGTTAATAAAATATTACACGACCCAATGGTACAGTTGAGAGCGCAGCAAGATGTAGAAGCGAGACGACACTGTATGCAAACACTACAAAAATTGTTCAATTTGGATGCAGAAGAACAATATAGTTAGATTGGGAATTGGGAATTGGTAATTGGGAATTGGTAATTGATAATTGAAGTATATCGGTGTAGCCGGTGAAAACTCCATGGTTATTAATTCTTTTACCCATCCCCCCAGCTCCCCATCCCTTCTAAACTTCCGCCCATTTCCGCAATAAATTTGCATAGCTTTTGCTAATTAAGTCAAACTCTGGTGTTTTACCATGTTTTTGAAAGATGATTTGTTTGGCTGTATCTAGATCGAATAAGATTTCCCGTTCACCTGGTTCACGGACAAAGCTTTGTACCCAACTAACTGCTGCTAAACGTTTACCTTCAACTACTGTTTCTACTCGATGTAGGGTAGTAGAAGGATATACAATTGCCGAACCTGCTTCTAATTTAAAAGCTTGTTCTCCTAAACTTGTGTCAATAACTAATTCTCCTCCTTTATAACTTGAGGGAGAATTGAGAAATAAGGTAAATGACACATCGGAACGTATGGGATTTTCTAAACCCATTATGGCGTTATCAGTATGAGAACCGTAGTACATTCCCTGTGAATAACTGCTAAAAATGATCGGACGGATAACTTTTGGTTTGATTGCTGATTCAAATAACCTGTTGCGTCTGAGGGCTTTAACTACAATAGTTCTCAAATCCTCACCAACCTCAGCACTATTTGATAATTGAGTATTATTTTTAACTGTTTTTGCAAACCATCCTGCTGTCAGTTTGCCGTCAACAAACTCCGCATCTTGAAGTTTGGCAGTAATTATGTCTAATTCTTCTGCTGTCAGGACATTTTCTATAATAAAAATCATATTTAAGGTTAAATGTCAAAGCTTAACTATAGCGGTAACCACAATTGTTAGGACATTTCTCTATAAAATATGATGTCCTAACCAATATGACCATTGCTATAACAACTAACCATTAACTATGAAAATTTGGGCAAGATCAAAGCGGTTTGTAACCGTTCTCTTGCCCATTAGTTAATCTACTGTAAAAGTAGTGTTATTGGCTGTCAGATTATTCTTAGCTACCTGCACCACCTCACGGGGTTTTAGTAGCTTCTGGTGTAGCTTCTGGTGTAGCTTCTGGTGTAGCTTCTGGTGTAGTTTGTTCAACTCCGGGGGTGGCTCCACCTTCACCACCTTCACCACCTTCACCAGCTTCTGGGGTTTCAGTAGCACCAGGTGTAGCTTCTGGAGTAGTTTGTTCAACTCCGGGGGTAGCTTCAGTACCTTCTCCACCTTCAGGAGCTTCATTTGCAGCACAAGCAGTGACGCTAGCAGCCATACCTAATGCAAGAAATAAAGCAATTGTTTTTGAACGCATTTCCACACTCCTCACTTTAATTAAGTTGTTAAGTAGTTTGTTAATCCACAGCACCTAAAAATCTCGATACTTATGGAATATAAGTCGAGAACAAACGCTTCTTAGATTGAAAGCTAATTGCAGGTAATTCTAACTTGTATTTGTAATTATAAGCAAGAAGTTTAGACTACAAGATTGGTTACAAAGCAAGTTGTCTGTGATATATATAATTTTTATTATCGATTATCGAGTAATATATATATTTCAGATAATTAATACTTATTAATTTTTCTATACTTGATTTTCCGGTCATTAATAAAAGGTCAAAATAGAAATAATCGTGACAAGAAAAAATCTGAGCTATTGTACACCTGAATCCTCTGCTTCAGATATGATTAATGTAATAATCGAAATCATATCTAATTTCAACTACATCCGTGGAAATATAGTTTATTCGTGATGCAAATAGCTAATTTTATTTTTCAAAAAAGTTATCGAATCATTTTGCTATTGTTGGGTTTTTGGTTAATGTTTGATTTAGCCTCTCACCTAGTAGCAGAATTGATTTGGTTTGATAAAGTTGAGTATTTATCAGAGTTTATATTACGCTTAATAACGCAGTTAGGATTATGGGCGATCGCCTTTTTTACTTCAGGGTGTTTTTTGCTGGGTAATTTGATTATAGCAAGGAAGTTTCAGCATCCTAAACAACCATACGAAAATCAAGAAATAATTAATAAACAAAAAGGAAATTTTTTCAATTCTCCTAATTTTAGAAAAACCCCTAGTTCTTCCCTATATTCTTATGGATTGAAGTTGCGTTGGCTTTTACCGACGATTTTCGGATTAAGTGTTTTAGTCGGAACGATAGTAGTTTTTTACAGTCAGCAAGTTTTAAATATTTGGTATCCTCAATTAAAATTACCTTCGGAATTGCTGCAATTTCCCTCTTGGTTGCAGTTAACTTTAAATATGTTCGGGTTACGGCAACTTGTAATCTCAATTTTACAATTCACAGTAGTACTGATTTTAACTGCTGCAATTTTTATTAGTTATGAATTTTGGATAAGAGCGCTTTCGGTATTTGTGAGTTCACTTTTAGGTTTTTTAATATCGGCACGGTGGATAAATGTTTTAGAATACTTTCAGGCTAATAGCTTTAATGTTAGTGAACCGTTATTTAATCGCGATATTAGCTTTTATGTTTTTTCCTTGCCAATTTGGGAACTTCTACAATTTTGGTTATTAGGACTATTTTTATTGGGTATAGCTGCGGTAGCATTGATTTATTTACGCTCTGCAAATAGTTTAAGTGAAGGTAAATTTCCCGGTTTTACCGTACAGCAAAGAATGCATCTCAACGGTTTGGGTTGCTTGGTAATGTTAGCTATAGCTTTACGTTACTGGTTATTACGGTATCAACTTTTATATTCCAAATTAGGAGTAAACTACGGCGCTAGCTATACAGATGTGAACGTATTGCTACCTATTTATACTATCTTAAGCATTTTAGCTATCGGGATTGCAGCTTACCTGATGCTGCGGACTTTAACTTTATCTAAAAGAAGAAAATATACTTTAAAACGTACACCTTATCCACCTCAATTAGTTTACGTATCGGCATTCTTTCTTGTAGTCGCAACTGTTGCTGTGAGTTTACTACCTACAGTAGTACAAAAATTAGTCGTACAGCCAAACGAAATCACCCGCGAAAAGCCTTACATAGAACGTACAATCAAACTTACCCGCCAAGCATTTAATTTAAATAGTATCGATGCAACCACTTTTAATCCTCAAAATAATCTTACAGCATCTGACTTACAAAAAAATGACCTAACCATTGACAATATTCGTTTGTGGGATACACGTCCACTTTTACAAAGTAACCGTCAATTACAACAAATTCGACCTTATTATAAGTTCCCAGATGCAGATATTGACCGTTACACTCTCAAACGCAGTCTTAATTCCCAAGCTTCTTTTAAACAACAAACTATCATTGCAGCCAGAGAATTGGATTACAACGACGTTCCCGATGCAGCCAAAACTTGGGTAAACAAACATTTAGTTTATACTCATGGCTACGGGTTTACTCTGAGTCCAGTAAACCAAGTCGCTCCCGGTGGATTACCTTACTATTACGTTAAAGATATTGGTGTTGAAAATTCGGGAAATCAAGGTTCTTTATCCATATCAAATGCAGAAATTCGTGCCAGTATTCCGATTGGGAATCCGCGAATTTATTATGGAGAACTTACCAATACCTATGTAATGACGAGAACAAAAACTCAAGAGTTTGATTATCCTAGTGGAAATGCCAACGAATTTAATGTTTATGATGGAAGCGGTGGAATTCCTATTGGCTCACCTTTACGACGCTTGCTGTTTGCACAGTATCTTAAAGATTGGCAGATGTTACTAACCCGCAATTTTAAGCCAGAAACTAAGGTACTTTTTCGCCGTAATATCAGAGAAAGAATACGTAGAATAGCTCCTTTTTTACGTTTTGATCGCGATCCTTATTTAGTCGCAGCAGATGGTAAAGGAACAACTATCGACGGTCAACCAACATATCTTTATTGGATAATTGATGCTTACACTACCAGTAACCACTATCCTTATTCTGACCCCGGTAAAAATCAATTTAATTATATTCGCAATTCAGTCAAAATAGTTGTTGATGCTTACAACGGTGATGTGAATTTTTACATTGCCGACTCTACAGACCCAATTATTAATACATTACAGGCTATCTTCCCATCAATGTTCAAACCTCTATCGGAAATGCCTGTAACTCTTCGTAGTCATATTCGCTACCCATTAGACTACTTTAGCATTCAATCGGAACGCTTGCTTGCTTATCATATGACCGACTCCCAGGTATTTTATAACCGAGAAGATTTATGGCAGATTCCCACAGAAACTTACGGTACAGAACAGCAGCAGGTACAGCCCTATTATTTAATCACAAAACTGCCTACCGCTCAAAATGAAGAATTTATTTTACTACTTCCTTTTACTCCCACCCAACGACGAAACTTAATTGCTTGGTTAGCTGCGCGTTCTGATGGTAGCCAATATGGTAGATTGTTACTTTACGAATTCCCCAAACAAGAATTAGTTTACGGGCCGCAGCAAATAGAAGCTTTAATTAACCAAAATCCGGAAATCTCTCAACAGATTACCTTATGGAATCGTGAAGGTTCACGGGTAATTCAAGGTAATTTATTAGTCATACCCATCGAACAATCACTTCTTTACGTTGAACCACTGTATTTGGAAGCCGAGGAAAATAGTTTACCGACTTTAGTTCGGGTAATTGTTGCTTACGATAACCAAATTGTCATGGAAGAAACTTTAGAAGAGGCTTTAGGCGCGATTTTCGACGTAACCGAAATTAAAACCCCTGTTTTTACTCCCGAAGCAATACCACAACTACCCGTACCAGAATAAATCAAGCAGCACATTTAATTCAAATTGCACTCTTCATTGACCAATAATTTACAAAAATTTTTATATATGACAAGTTGTCATATTTGGACGTAATTTTATTTAGAATGGAAGAAAGATAAATTTTAGACTGTTATTGGGAGAAAGCAATGAGATTGATTGCGTCCACTTTAAGACGTTTGGGTTTAGCGGCGTTGAGTATGTTGTTAATTGTCAGCAGCTTCGCGGCTTTTGCTCCTAGCGCTGCGGCTGAAACATATACCGTTAAATTAGGTAGCGATAAAGGAATGTTGGCATTTGAACCAGCTAAGTTATCAGTTCAACCCGGTGATACCATTAAATGGGTGAACAATAAAGTTCCTCCACATAACGTGGTATTTGATGCTGCTCAAAACCCTGGGAAAAGTGCCGACTTAGCTAAAAGCTTATCTCACAAGCAGTTAGTAATGAGTCCAGGACAAGAATTCACAACCACCATTCCAGCAGATGCACCTGCTGGCGAGTATACTTTCTACTGCGAACCTCACCGTGGTGCTGGTATGGTTGGCAAAGTTATTGTCGAAGGCTAATAATTAATTAATTATTAACTCAAAGGTTTAATCTGTCAGAAGTTCGGTTGAGAAGTCGGGTTTTGATAAAAATTTGTCTAATCTTACAGATACTTATGTTAAAAACCCGACTTCTATTACGAACTAAAGTTAAATTAGTTAGCGCTTATTTTTATTTTTATCTACTTTGACAAAAATGTAGAGACGGGGCGTATTGCTACGTCTTTTACTACAACCATTAAAACGATCGCTACTTTACTTACTTAGAATCGGATCTTTGTTCCTTAACTTCACGTAACCGCTGGATTAGCTTTTTAGCTGAGTTCGATGCTTTTGGGGAATTTTCTTCTGAAACAGAATCGTCTTTACCATTTACAAGTCGATTTGCAAGTGATGGTTTAGAAGTAGCTTGCGGTGCAGGTTCTTTGATATTAACTCGTGCTTGGGGTGTAGGTTTAACTGGTACACTTGGTACTTGTTGATTATTTCTAAGTCGCACTTCTACCGCTGTTTGATCATTATTCTCAGATGCTGAAGCCGGTTTGTTAGTTCTGATCTCAGCTTGGGGTTTAGATGTAACTGGTGCTGGAGTTACACCAGGAACCACTACAGCGCTGCGGTTCGGCTGTGCATCAACTTTAACCGGAACCGAACTTCTAGATATATTTTCAGGTTGAGATGGATTTTGATTTACTTGCACTTCACCATCTTTAGGTGAACGCAAACGATCAGCTAATTTGCCCTCAGGCTTAGAAAATTCCACGCTACGAGCAGTATCAGTCGCATCTGATTTAAAATCAAGGGTAAATGCGTATACTTTGGCTTTGCCATTTCTACGGATGGGATTTTCTTTGAAATAATTACGGAAATAATTTCTAGTTTGTTTCTGAAGGTCTGAGGAAACTGAGCGATCAACAAATTTTAAATAATCTGCTTTGCCTTCAGCATCAATAACTAAGGTACCCTCGATTTTACCTTCTTTTCCGGGCTTGGTTTTAATTACCTCAGAAATTGGCTGTTTAATTTCAGAGTTAGGATAGCGTTCCCTTACTTCTTCAAATTGTTTTGCTAGAGTAACCGTTCTTGTATCTTGAGGTGAAATATTTGTATTTTGATTTGTGTTTTGATTTGTGTTTTCAGCCGCTGTTGATGGCTGATTTGGTAGTTCAATTCGTCTAGGACCAGACTGTTGTCCCCATTGCTGCAAACTTTGTCCTGCTAACGTTAAGTTATCACCTGGTTGCGGAATACTTCTGTTAACGGGTGCGATAAAGTCTTCAGGGTTAACTGCTCTTGGTTGAGTTACAGCCCCATTAATATTCATATCCGGGTTAATTTGGGGATTAATAGCTACCATATCGTTACCCGATGTCGGAGGAAGCGGTGGTGGTGCTGGAATCCCAGCAAGTTCCGGGGGTAACGGTGCCGATTGTAGTGGAGGTATATCAGGTAAATTATTGTAAGACGAAGATGTTACCGGCGCTGTATTTCTTTTTCTAGACGCTAATGGTGCCGATTGTCCTAACTCGATGTTCTGGTTAAAACGACGATAAGACCCGTTAGATTTTGTTTTAACATTAAATGAGGAGTCAAAATTTGGCTGGGGAAGTATCGGTAAAGGCTGACTTTTTGGTAAAGACGAGATATTTGGATTAACCGATGACTCTGGCAAAGATGGTATTATCACCTTTGTGGAATCGGCACTAGGGGGTGTTGCATCTAAAGGAGTTGGCTGAACAGCAAAGTTAGGTAGAGGAATTGCAGATTGTAGGGGAACCTGGGGCAATGCTGAAACTTGAGGGCTATTATTTTGGGGCAACCTACTTTGTTCTGCTTCAGATAATTCCATTACCCCAACACTTTTCGGGGATGCGTTTTGGTTTACTTTAGAGTCAACAGGCATCAAAGGCAGGATAAAAGCAATCGCACCATGAATACCGACAGATGCTATGGCTGCTATTCCAGCTGGTTGGCTTAAGAATTCGGGTATATTTTTGAGTACTGAGACGTAAGACATGGCTATTATAGCTCACTTAGCTTGGTTGCGGTTGACTAGAAATTTAATCTATCTGGCAATGTTTTCAGGCAATAATAATGATTTGATTAAACTAACTCTATTAGATTTAGATGCGCTCCTCTATAAATCATAACTTCAAATCCGCAAGTCCCATCATAGTAGGACTGACAGTTGTACAAACAGTTAATCGCCGCATCAATGCAAAAGCATATTATAAATGAAAACTGATTGTACTCAGAAGTTGTGTTTTTTGATCGAGGACTTTGAAAATCATCACTTTTAAAACTGTATTTTTTTACGGGAATCACTTAAGTAAATATATTACCACTCACGAAGAGTTATATATATTTTTGACAATTTATTAGCGAACTTCCGGAAGTTTTTGTGTTTCAACCATTAGTTTTGATGACTGACCGATAAGTGATTGTCGTTCCCCTTGTGCTTAAAATTTCTTAAGTAAAATGGTTTGATAAACATTAATTTACCAATTTTCAGCCAAAACTGGAACGCTTTAAACTGTATTTGCAAAAATACTTTTCAAAAACTCAGGCTGAGATAATTTTAATTATAAGTTATCTTCATCCATTAACAATGCTTAGATAATACCAATTCTAGTCTTTACTTACGTATAAGTTATACATTATCTATACATTTACTTTTTTTTGGAAGTTTCATCAATTAAATTTACCTACTCAAAGCACCCAAATGACATTACCTACAGTTATTTTACCTGGTTTTTTTGAAAGCGCCGCAGCTTATTCTAACTTAGAAAAATCATTGCAAAATTTGGGTTTTCCTGCGGTTACAGTACCGCTACAAAGACGCGACTGGATCGCAACTGTGGGAGGAAAATCTGTAATCCCGATTTTGCAGCAATTAGACTGCACTGTAAAAAGCATATTACAACAGTATGGTGTTTCTCAAGTTAATCTAATTGGTCACTCCGCAGGAGGTTGGATATCCCGTATCTATTTGGGAGAAGTACCTTATGGTAAGGGTAGCGCAAACTTGTTGACATGGAAAGGTCATCCCCAGGTTGCAACTCTGGTTACTTTGGGTACACCTCATACAAGTTTGGAGCGCTGGACTCGTTCCAATCTAGATTTTGTAAATAATAATTATCCCGGAGCATTCTACGAAAAAGTTCGTTACGTCTGTGTGGCAGGAAAAACCATTTTTGGACAAAGACGATTGGGAAATTGGTTAGCTTTCAGCAGCTATAAATTAACTTGTGGTAATGGTAACACTTGGGGTGATGGAATTACACCCATCGAAGCCGCTCATTTGAGTGGTGCAAATAATTTAATTATTGAAGGTGTAATGCATTCTCCTAGAAGCCCTCAAATTTGGTATGGCTCCCCAGAGTCAATGGGAAATTGGGTAAAATACTTATCATAATTGTATATTTTTTTTAGCAAACCTTAATATTTCTTAGTTAAAATTGTAATAAAAATAAGGATTTCCTGAGAGAGGAAGGTTTTATGCTTGTACAAGAAAGCCGATTTGACATGGTTATGCGGCGGACGGCAACGATTTTATCAGTAGTAATTGTGACTTTTGCTTTGATTGCCGCAACTACTGGAATTTTGTTGTCTGTATATTATGAACCAGCTTCTGGCAGAGCTTACCAGTCATTGAAGATGATCACTGAAGAAATTCAGTATGGCTGGTTATTCCGTAAAGCTCACAATCTTGCCGGCAATGGGGTAATTATTGTTGCCTTAATTCAAATTGTGGTGATGTTTTTAGGCAGAAAGTTTACCAAAAGTTGGTATACAGCTTGGGTAAGTGGAATATTCTTGACCTTAGCCGTGATTGGATTGAGTTGGACTTCGATGATTTTGGGTTGGGATCAACTGGGATTTTGGCGGTTTAATATTGAGTTAGGAACCATTGAAGCTATTCCTTTTGTGGGTGAACAGTTAAGAGAAATTCTAATTGGTGGTAGTGGTGTTAGTACCTTGACCGTTCAAAGACTATATACCATACATAGTTATATTCTCTCTACCGCTGCGATTCTTTTAGCCATAGTCCATTTATCTAGCGTGCTGTGGGTTGAAAAACAAGTCAGCAAGCCCAATTCAGAAGAATTAATTCAAGGTGTTGGAACATCGGTAGCAGAAAGTTGAGATAGTCTGCCAATGGGAAGTTCTTCTACTTCCGGTAAATTTTCTAAAGATAAACGAGTCGATTGGTTTGCGCCAGACAAGCGTTTAAGTAAATCTGGTCTGGGGTCATGCAACAAGTAGATCAGGCGATCGCCAACTTCCCAAGTTTCAGTAGCAGCCATCATGTGGATTTTTTCGTCTCTTTCTACAAATAATGGTAGTAAGTCCCCAGTCCGGATTAATGCTTGTAACTGAATTTTTTGCAAGGAAAAACCAGGTTCTTTGAAGGTCATACTTCCTAGTTTGATTTGTTGATTATTAAGATGTTGATTCCAAATTTTAATTTTGAAGTCTGGAAGAAAAGCTTGTAAAACTTTACTATTATTTTTGGTACTGGCTTGAGGGTCGCGGGGAAAGACTGCTAAAGCACGCGGTGGGTCAAATTCTTCTGCCGCTCGTTGAGCTAAAACAAAATTAACTTCACCATTTTTGGTCATAGCCAGAAAAGTACCTACAGAATCAAGTCCAGCTTCTTCTAAAACATTGGCATCTAAAGCACTGCTAGTTAAAACCCGGAGATTTTGCGCTTCTGCTTGCTGGCTTGCTTCTAGGTCTGTATCAATCATGACTACAGTTTCACCGCGTTCTTGGAAGAAGCGAGCAATCAGTAAACTTAGAGGATTACAACCAACAATTACTGCTCCAGTTGCTTGTTTGGAAGTAATTCGTAGTAATTTAGCAACCCAGCCTGCGGTTAATCCTTGACAAAAAACTGTCATTAAAATCGTCAGAAAGACCAAGGCTTTGATGGCATCGCCACCATTTATACCGCGTTGTGTCAGTAAAATACCGAATAATGAAGCAACAGAGGCTGAAACAATCCCTCTTGGGGCAACCCAGCTTAAAAACAGTTTCTGTCTCCAGTTGAGGTCGCTATTCCATGTACATAAAAGAATGTTTATCGGTCGCACGACAAACATTAGCGCCAAAACCGTGAACAAACTACCCCAGCCCAAAGCGAACACGCTGGCAATAGATAAGTCAGCCGCTAATAAGATAAACAGTACAGAGATACAAAGAATTGTCAGCTGACCTTTAAAGTGGCGTAACAAACGTTCATCCGGTACAGAAGAGTTGGCAAATACTGCTCCTGCCATTACTGTTGTCATTAATCCCGATTCGCTGCGAATCATCTGAGCCAAAGTAAATAAGCCCCATACTGAAGCCAGCACCACCAGATTTTTCAATTCAAATGACAAGATATTGGCTCGCTTGAAAAATAAGCTGAGCAGCCAGCCACCCGCTCCACCAATAAAAGCCCCAATACCCAAGCGTAATAACAAACCTGTAACAGCGCTTAAAGGGTCAGCATCGCCGTTCAAAATAGTATCAAGAACTACAACTGCCAGAATTGCTCCTACAGGGTCAATTAAAATGCCTTCTCCTTCCAAAAGCGTTGCAACTTGCCGGTCTACTTTTATTTGCTTGAGTAGTGGAGATACAACTGTTGGACCTGTAACTACCACAATTGAAGCGTAGAGAAAAGCAATTGGCCAAGGAAATTCTCCTAGCCAATGAGCCGCCATGCTTCCGCCCATTAATGTAATTAAGGTTCCTAAAGTTACGAGCAATTGCAGGCTAGTAGAAACTCTACCCAATTCTCGTAATTCTAAGTCCAGTCCGCCCTCAAATAAGATTATTGCCGTTGCCAGAGCAACAATTACTTCTAATCCAATGCCTAGCAAATGGGGATGTAATAAACCAATGCCATCGGAACCCAAAAAGATACCGAATAGCAGCAAAAAAACAATGCTAGGCACTTTCAGGTAAGCAGCCAGCACTTGGGCGCTGATGCCTGCAACGACAGCAATCACCACTTGCAGGGTGATGTCAAAAGATGCTTCCATATTGGAGATTTTGAGCCGTGTTTTTCAAAATCTTTTGTTAAGAATAGTCAATATTAAACTCTATAAACCAAAGGTTCGTACACCTCATTTTTTGTCGAACTGTTAAGTTTTTCCTAAGAATGGCTATCTTACACCATTTTGCTAGTTTTTGTACAATCTCCCCCAAACCGATTCGGAAGTAAACAGCATTTTGGAAGTATATTTGGATTGCGAGTATAAATAAATAACAAAACAATAGCTCCAAACTATTTGCTTTTAACCACTTTAACCTGCTGTTCCCAATATGGGGACTAATTAAGTCATCATCAAGTAATCATCAAGATTTTTTTGCCCAAAGCTATTGACATTTTCCCAGGAACTCGTTAAATTAATAAAAGTTCAAAACACAAGCCCCCATCGTCTAGAGGCCTAGGACACCTCCCTTTCACGGAGGCGACAGGGATTCGAATTCCCTTGGGGGTATTTATAAGTTAAGTTAAATGATTAACTTATTCTGAGATAATTTTGAAAGGTAGAGTTCACTTGAATCTCTACCTTTTTGATTAACTGGCTAACTCTTCTACACGTTGACGAATAGCTAAAAGATTGGATTGCATATCTTGAGAAAGGCGAGGTTCAATAATTCGGATCGGCATAGTTAATTTAGGCCATACTTTGACTGTATAACAAAGTAAGGTACCAGTCTGACTATCCAAAACACAGCTATTTAAACGCCAGCTACCGCTAAAATCTTTAAAATCTCCCTCTACCATTCGGAAACTAATTAGTTCTGGAAAAGATTCTTCCAAGTCTAGAACAACTCTTGCAGAAAAATTAAGCTTTAGCAAGCGTTGGGAACCTATTTGTTCTAGACGAATTCCGCCGTTGGGATGTTCTAATTTGCGAGAACAAGCAAGGCTAGGAACAAATTCAGCTAAAGATTGATAATCAGTCAATACTTGCCAAACCGTTTCTACAGAATGAGGAATTTGGATTTTAGCGGTAATTTGTCGCTGACGTTCTGCAACTTTTTCAACTTCAACGGTAACAGATTGTAAATCGAGATTTTTACTGTTATTCCCTTGGAAATTTGAATCGGATTGTGGGGTGTTTTGTTCTTTAATCATGAAAGTTCATTTACTTCGGTATCATCAGAAAACTGAGGTAAAGTTAAAGTAAAGCAAATTTTGCTTAACTCGGAATTCTCTATAGAAGTACTTTCTACAGTTATTGTGCCATTGAGATGCTGTATCAAAGACTTAACCAAAGCTAATCCCAATCCGGTACCTGGAGTCCATCGACCTTTACCTCGACGGAATTTATCAAATATGAAAGTGGCTTCCTCCTCAGATATACCACGTCCAACGTTGATTACTTGAATTTGGATTTGATTGGCTTGTGTTTCGCAAATTTGGGTAACTTGCAATTCTACAGAGCTATTGTGTTCAGAATACTTAGAGGTATTTGTCAGTAATTCTTGGAGAATGCGGTCAAAACTTTCGACTTCAGTTTGCAGCTTGAGTTCTTCTGGCGGTAAATAAACAGAAATGCTCAACCCTTTTTCGGCTAATTTTTGCTCAAAAGATGCTGCTATACCTTGAATTTTGATATTTAGATCAACTGTTTCAAACTGTGGACGTTCCTGATGGCTTTCTAGCTTCTGGAGTGTAAGCAAGTCATTAATCAAATTAATTTCCTTAGTACATTCCTGCTCTAGAATATCTAAATACCTTGTTTGACGGTCTGGTTGAATGTCGGGGTGACGTAAATTACGCAACGCCATACGCATATTGGTTAAAGGATAGCGCAAACGGTCGCTCATGTTGCTCAAAAATTCATCTTTGAGTTCATTAAGTTCCCGCAACTGCTGGACGTATTGCCGCGTTCTCTCGTATAACTTAGCTTGAACTTCCAAGCTGCGTTGTAGTTGAGCAGTACGCTCGTCTACTAGAGTTTGTACTTGTTTGAGGGTTTGCGTCTGAATAATCGCGTTACTGATTTGCACACAAACCATTTCCACAATATTTAATTCAGCCTCCTGCCAATTGCGACGTTGCCTTTGCTGTAGTACTAAAAATCCTAGTACTTTACCTTGGCTTTCTAAAGGCATTAGCATAATCGCTGGTAGTTTGTCTAAAACAAATATCGGAGCAATGGTAGAAGTATCTTTACGCCGATCTGAATTATCATTATGGTTACAGGCTTAGATGCTTTGAAAGCACGTTGAGATATACCGCAGTCCGCAAGCCAAAAAGATTCTTCTATAGATTTCAATTCATCGCAAAGGGAAGAATCTGTTTCCCTACACCATTCACTAACAACGGTAGCTTTCGCTTTGGGAATTTGCGTCTTATTGCGAATTCTAAATAAAGGATCTGAATATTTTAATAATATTAATAAACCACGATCGGCTCCTAAAGCTTCAGCAGTAGAGGAAACCACCAACTGAAGCATTTGACTAAATTCCAAATTGCTGCGGTTGAGTATGGTTAATTGCTGAATCAAACTTTGGTGCTGTTCGCTTTTTCGCACCTGCTGTTTTTGTGAAGAAATTACCCGTGCTTGTGCTATCTGAGCAAAAGCACAAGCGCAGCAAGATTCTACTGCTTTGAGCAATTCTTTTTCCCCATTACTCCACTCATAGGGTTCGGATTTAATGAGATTAATGACACCATTATTCTCACCACCAAAGCGAGTCGGAATTGCCAGTACAGCTTTTATTGGTAAAGGGAAATTCTGACATCCAATTACCAAACTTTCCTGAATCGTAGAAATATCCTCAATCGTAAACGGTTCAGCCGCACACTGTACTACTGGTAATTCCAATTGTTCGATTGAAAATGCTTCATTGGAGTTGGGTAAACCTAAATAAGTATCTTGAGTACTCCAACTGGCAGTAGTTGGTTCTTCTCCTTGTTGGGGGTGTGTTACCAAAGAACAATAATCTACCTTGAAAGCATGGACTACTAGTCGAGCAATTTCTTGCAGCATCTCATCGGTAGGTGTGCTGCTAGCAATAATCTGATTGATTTCGGATACCAACCGATGGGCAGGCGTAACAGGATGCTGCATCAGCTTAAAGTAGTGTTGTTCCAAATCTTGTTGTTCATCCGAGCGCTGCGGCGGTGAAACTATTATATGCTTTTTCATTTATGGCACACTCTTGGATAAGGACTCCATTGTCGTTTTACCCAACCTCCTGGTATTTGATTTACCTTGTTTTTTTGTAGCTGCACCCTGATGAACCAATTTCAGTTCTACAAATAAATTCTTTCACCTGTTATAGCCCCTTTCTATCTAAAATGACTTTTATCACTGGTATATAAAAAATCTTTGTGCGAATAAAAAATTTAATTATGTATACTAAAATGCTTCTTGGTACTTAAGGTTAGCTTTAGTGGATGCACTTATTTTTTTTGTTTTTCTCAGACCTAGAATATCCTCTCTAGAACTCCAGACAAACCGTATTTTCTCTAGAGTAGAATCAAAAATTCAGTAAATATCATCCGCATTCCCACTGAGGGTGAAAATTATTATCGTACTATTTATTTTTGCTACAAGAGCTTTTATAAGGATATTTTTTTATCGATTATCATCAAAATAGTTATTATTCAAGGACAAGCCAAGAAAAATAGTCTCAATGCGTTAGGATGATTTATTTTTTTGCAACGCTGATTAAGGGTTTATTTTTAACTCCTATTCTTGACGGTCACTTACTTATTAGTATCAAGGTTTGCATATGTCAAGTATTGTCACACCCCCTATAAATCATCAAAACTCTACAAAAAGACTTTTTAAACTATATTTACCATTTTTGATAAGTTGACATTATATAATTCAGCAATTGTGATTTAATTATGAGTGCCATTAAAAATATAAAACAAAATTTAAATAAAAATAAGTTAGCCCAATGATTAATTCAAATGGAATCATTGGGCTTAGTTTGTCGAAAAAAGTTAGCCAGCTAAGCTTTCTACACTCAGAGGAACCATATCCCCAGTTTTTGTCAGTCCTAACAGCATCGGTTCTTGAGCTTGGATTAATTGCCCTGTAAGCACACAGCGCTCTTGTTGCTGGGACGTAGCATCTATACTTGCTCGAATATCAGCACGCGAGAATCTCGGCTTCCACTCACCGGATTTTTGCTGAACATAATTCCACAGAATATCTCGAATCAATGCTTGATATCCCTGATTTCCAGATAATTCCTTAAGTTGATCTTTTAATTCCCGTTCCAAGCGGATACTGGTTACTTCCATTTCGGTGGTAGGGGTGCGAGCAATTGTATGCATGATTTTTCTCCTTAAAACTATAGACAGGATAGTAATACAAGTGTAGTATGTTTAAAGAAATGTTCAACAGGTGAAATTTTCTGTGATATTGATCGCGACCTACTCTACTTCCTCATCTATCTCCAACTGCCGAGCCAGTTGGGAATCAGCAGCAATGGGAGTGGAGTATTTATTTATGGGCGAATGTAATCAAAATCACGGGCAGTTTACACAAAATAATCCAGATTGTGAATATAGCAAAATTACTTATTTACTCAAACAACTAGAACCAGATCAAATAAGCGGGAGGTATTGGTATATAAATGCCGTACCAAAGTTTAAATAAAGACTTGAAAGTCAACATTTAACCCCCGCTTCTTTTTCCAAGGAAGCGGGGTTTTTTATGAGGAGCCAAGCTGTGAAGAGCGTGATGCAAGTATTAGAAAAATCCGTGGTAGTGTTTTCCCAAAATTATCTGCCGCTGTGTCGAGTAAACATTAAGCGAGCTGTAGTGCTTTTAGTAACTAATAAAGCGGAACCATTAGAGATTACCACGGAAAATGGATGGTATATTAGCTCCCCCAGCTTGGTAGTTTACGTACCGCAGCATATTCGGTTAAAAATTGTTTCTCGTGAGCGGACGTGGAAAGTCCCACCTGTAAATCGTCGTGAAGTTTTACGAAGAGACCACTATCGTTGCCAATACTGCGGTACCAATAAAGATTTAACACTCGATCATGTGATTCCCCGGTCTCGTGGTGGTCGTCATACTTGGGAGAATGTTGTAACTGCTTGTTCTAAATGTAACTCTCGCAAAAGTAATTACACCCCCAAAGAATCTGGGATGCAACTACGGACAAAACCAAAAGCACCAGTCCATCCAACTATTTCTTTTGCAGAACAGTTTTGGAAAGGTGTTGTGTAAGCCTTCCCTGGAATAACAGGAGAGCATGAGAAATGCTAAAACTAACTTATACAGAAAACAGTTTTTACCTAGAGCTTTTAACTCAACCCATAGAAGAATGGATACAAGCCTTTTGCATATTGAGTTTGCGAGTCGGTCAAAGTTTGTGTGTTGAACCTAGCACCGCTTGCTTTTTGCTTCCTGCTAATTTACCAGGATTACCACAACTACGTAGTCAAATAAACCAAAATAACAGTGGGGAAATCATCGATATTTACGCTTGTGATGCAGATTATGTAGAAGTTACTCTCCGGGGTTATTGGCTATCAGTTAACGCCCAAAGTATGAGCGGCGGTTTTGTGACAACTATGAACCATGGCACAGAATGCTTCTTGCACCAACTATGGTTAGCAGCTCATAAAAGCACTTCTGTTGTTATGGACTAAACGTTTGAATATTAACAATAATTAGGCAATCCAATCAAGAAAAAGTCTATTTACATCTTGCTTGGTTTGTCTTAGTTATTGGGGATTTTTGATTTTGGATTAAAGACTCAATATTTAATTTAAAATTTCAACTGATCTAAAGTCCCCCAATTGATTTATCGAATAAACAAAAAATCCTAAATTTACTCACCATTTTTTAGGAAATTTGTTGCATTTTTTGTAGTATGTATGTAGCATAAAAGTATTGCAGGGCAATTGAAAAAGATATTGCTGAGGGAAATATGTTGTATATTCGTTCATTTACAGTGTACCGTCCGTCTTGGGAAGGTTCACAACATTGGAAAGAATCATATAGCGAAAATTCTGAATTAGATTTTAAATCTCAAAGAGATAAAACAAGGAAACCGCCAGAATATATTCACAGAATTCAACAAATTTATTATTTAGAACGCGGGTGTCGTTTCTAAAACTAAATCATGAGCATTCAGATTAAGAATTACCAAACAGAAGCTGAGATTGAAAGCTTAATTAATCGGTTTGAAAATTGCACTTTACCGCGTTGTGAGTGGAATCATGAGACGCATTTAACTGTTGCGTTATGGTATGTGATTTCCTACGACGAAAAAGCAGCAATAAATAGCCTTAGTCAAAATATCCAACGGTATAATGCTGCAATAGGGATAAAAACAACAAAACACGGTGGATACCACGAAACTTTAACTCTATTTTGGATTAAGATGGTAAGTCATTATTTGTCATTTATTCAGGAAAAGAATTCCATATTAAAAATGGCGATCGCTATTTCCAATGCTTACAACGACAAATATTTACCCTTTCAATACTACAGTCGAGATTTACTGATGTCTTGGGAAGCACGTACTAGTTGGGTAGAACCTGATTTAAAGCCTTTGATTTAAAAAGTTATTTATAGTCTTACTACTTTGTAATAAAGGTAAAATATGAGCATATTCAAAGTTGAAGTAGTAGAAATTAATAGCGTAAATTCTCATCCTAATGCTGATAGATTAGATATTATTTCCATAACTGGAATGGGATATCAAGTAATTTCAGTCAAAGGAAACTTCAAAACGGGAGATTTAGCTTTTTACTTTCCGATTGATAGCGTGATTCCCGATAAATATGTAGAAGAATTCGGCATCAGTTCTTACTACTCAAAAAAACTGCGTGCTGCAAAATTACGGGGAATTTTTTCCGAAGGATTGCTAATTCCTGTAAACGACAAATTTACAGTCGATGTCGGGGATGATTATACCGAATATTTTGGTATTACTAAATATGAATACCCAATTCCTCAAACAATGAATGGGGATATGGAAAGTCACATCAAACATTACAAATTTCCCGCTCCCGAAAACTTCAAACGTTATCAAAATATTTTTACTGAAGGAGAAGAAATAGTAGTTACCGAAAAATTACATGGAACTAACTTTACTGTTCTAGTAGATGCTGATTCAACAATTCATATTGGTAGTCATAATTATTTCTGGAAGAATAACGAAGCGAATAAAAAATTAGTTTACATTCGTGCTTATCAAGAAAACGAAGTTTTACAAAAACTTCCCCCAGATACTCAAGTTTTTGGAGAAATATATGGTGTACAGGATATTAAATACGGGTTGAAAAACGGCAAAATCGGTATTGCTTTGTTTGCTGTACGTTGTCAGGGAAAATTTATTGACTACAAAGATTTCGTCGCTTTCTGCGAACAGTTTAATTTACCAACAGTACCACTACTTTACACTGGGACTTACAGTTGGGAAATAGTTTCTCAATTTAATAATCAAGATAGCGCACTTTCTCCAGATTCCATGATGGAAGGTGTGGTAATTCAACCCGCTTACGAGCGAACTCATCCAGAAATCGGTAGAGTAGCTTTAAAATTAATTAGTGATAAATATCTACTTCGTAAAGATGGAAGCGAGTTGCATTAAAAAAATGGATAATTTTGTCTCTCCCTCTTCCTTCCTCTGGGCGAAACTCTGCGATATACTTTGCGTTACTTTGCGTTTTGAAAATAAATTATCAATCATTCTCAAATTATTCCTATTGCTTTTTTACTGGTGTGTTACATTCAGTACAAAGCATCAAATTGTAATTGATTTGAATTAGGATTTTTAATCAAAAATCTCAAATCTAAAATAGTATCAACATACTGAGAAAAACTTTAAACCTGAAAATATGGGATTTGATTATTTCGATCATCAAGAAAATTCTCGCACTAATAACAATCGTCAAAACTTGCTGGCTTGCGGTTGGAGACCTTTTTATCGAGAATTAAACTGGGAATTTTTGTGGCAACTATTATCTAATGACTCTCAAGAATTAACTCAAAAAACCTTAAATTTAACCAGCAGCCTTGCTCAGACAATAGGAAGAAATCATTATGCTTGGTGGGCTAATTTAATCAATTTGGCTTCAGAAGATACTCGTTATGAATTTGAGAAATATTGGAACTATATTACTCCCGATCCACTAACACCAGACCATCGTTATAAAGATGTTTTGAGTACAGAAACACCCATAGTTCAATTTGTCAGCCGTAGTAGTATTCCCATTGATTATTTATTAAATAGACTCCAAGAAATTACAGTATTTCGAGTTCTAATATTATTAGGAACTCCTGACTTGATTACTCAATATTATCTAGAAAGAGACTTTTATTTACCTATCGAAAAATTTAAAAGTTGGGAACGTTTAGAAGTCATCAATACTGTTTATGCTTATTGGTCTAAATACGATGTTTGGCTGCAAATTGACCCCTATGAAAGAGGAAGAAGACAATATACTTTGATGGCACCAAATTTAACACCATTAATTAATAAATCGACTTACGATTTAGCAGTGATGTTGAGTGGATATCAAAGTCGTGTAGGGAAAATTAGTACTCAGTTTTCCATTAATAGTTTTTCTCAAGATATTCAGGATTTTACAGATAATGTACAACAAGCGGTTTTAACTCAAAGTCAACTAGCAGTATTGGTACACGGTGAACCTGGTACTGGTAAAACTGTATGGACACAAGCAGTTGCTAAAGAAATTCTTGTACCTTTGGGATACGTAATTTTTATTTTAGATCATGATGCTATTTCTAACTTTGTTCCACCAAGTTATTTAGAACGTATTTGTATCATAATCAACGAAGCTGATAATTTAGCACAAAATCGTGCTAGTGAAGTAGCGCAATACAGTAATAAGACAGAACATATCTTGAGCTTATTAGATGGAACCTTGTATCAAAGCGTAATTGATGATTCTGGGCTGCAAATTCAGCAGAAATTAGTGATGTTAATGACTTGTAATACCACAGAAAGATTAGACCCCGCAATGTTGCGTAAAGGTAGAGTTGATTTAATGTGTGAATTTAATTATAAATATGTTTAGCTTGCTTGCGTCTTAATCCTAATGAAAATGTATTATTTACATCTTAGTGAATTAAGAATCTTTGATACTCTGTAAGAGTTTCGAGGCTTTTTCATTGTTTGAATACTTAATTCATTAAAGGTAAATAATTCATGCGTAAAATAACTTGTGGTGTCTTCTTGATGACAAAGCAAGGAATTTTTCTGGTGCTTAAGAAATCTAAAAATGGTGAATACGATATACCAAAAGGTCAAATGGAAGAGGAACATAACAACGATGAACTAAAATGTGCATTAGATGAATTAAAGCAAGAAACTGGAATATTACCCAATGAGATAGAGTTAGATGAAGATTTTCGTTATGAATATAATGATCCGGATGGCACAAAAGTGATATTTTTGGGATGGCTAGACGAAGAAAGAGAAATAAAACTTAGCTCAGAACATAAGGACTATAAATGGAAAAAATGGAATCCACCCCATAACATTAGAAAAGGATGGTTGAATTCTTTATTAGAAGAGTTAGACAAGTATCTTAATTAGCACCCGTAATCTAAATACTTTTAGTATCAGTATGCTGGATATTATATATTTAGGACTTGTATGATGATAAGTATTTAAGCGTAACTGACATCTTGCACCATAAGCATAATTAACTACAAAATAAAAAATACAAATAAAAATATTACCAACATAAAAATGTCATGTTTTAGTCCATTTTAATGGACTTCTGCTATCAGACTGGGACTTGCAGTCCCAGGCGGGTAAGAACAAAGTCAAACAATTAGTAATTATTTTGACGAGAAGTTTTTATGGTGCAAGATATGAAGTAGCCCATATAGTACAGAGTTAAGCGAAAAAATTCCAAGGATTGGGATTTTTTTCCACAGTTAAAAATGATGCTAAATGCAATTATGAAACTACATAGATTTGACGATACAAATCTTTTTTATCAAAAAACAAAAGATTATTTATTAAAAGATGAAGTATTGCATAATTTACAGTTGGGAATTATGAATCGATTAATGAATAATCCAGATAGATTTAAAAATAAACCTTATTTAGCAGTAATAGAACATGATGGAAATATTATTGCGGTAGCAATGATGACAATTCCTCATAATTTATTGCTATCAAAAATAAAAGAATTAGCAGCAATTGATGTGATTATTAATGATTTACGGCGAGATAACAAATCATTAACAAATATAAATGCCCCCGTAATTGAAGCACAAGCATTTGCCGAAAAATGGTGCTTATTCACAGGAAAATCTTATCAATTAAAAGAAAAATTACGTATTTATAAATTAGAAAAAGTAGAATTATTTTTGCAAGCGGAAGGTAATTTTAGATTAGCAACTATAAAAGATAAAGAATTACTCAAAAATTGGCACGATGCTTTTTGTTTAGAAGCATTAGGTTGTATTGAATCCGATAGCGAAACTTGGGTTGAAGCGAGATTAAAGCAAGGTATAACTTATTTTTGGGAAAATGAAATTCCTGTTTCACTTGCTAGTAGTGGTCGTTTTACCCCGAATGGTGGGGGAATCAATACAGTTTATACTCCACCAGAACATCGCAAACAAGGTTATGCAGGTGCTTGTGTTGCAGCTTTAAGTCAAACTTTGCTCGATAAAGGTTATAAATTCTGTTTTTTATTTACCGATTTATCTAACCAAACTTCTAATAAGATATATCAACAAATTGGTTATAAATCTGTGGCTGATTGGAATAATTATTCTTTTTCGACTTCAAGTTAATATTTAATACCACAATAATCATAGAAGTCGGGTTTTTACCATCTTCTATGACTAACACCAGAAAATAATCATCAAAACCCGACTTATTACTCCATAAAATATTGGAGACGTTGCATTGCAACGTCTCTACATTAATATTTATATAATTTAATAATCTGAATTATTTTATTGTGGTTCTTGGGGTATATTCAAACGTCTTCCCAAACGATCATAAACCAATACATCCCACTGTCCGTTTAAAGTATATTCAAAAGCAATTCTATTACCATCACCACTAATTGTGGGATTGCGGACTTCCGCTTGCAAATTACCTGTTAAATTACGCGATTGACGAGTTTCTTTATCGTACAGAAAAATATTACTTCTTCCCTCCACAGAACCAGCAAACACAATATATCTACCATCTTGAGAAGCCGATGGATGATTTGCGATCGCATCAAAGGAATTCAATCCAGGTAAATTAATCAAGCTACGAGTCATCCGATCGAACATATAAACATCTTGGCTACCCCGGCGATCGCTCGTGTAAACAATATATCGACCGGAAATATGAGGATTTAACTCGGAAGCACCGGAATTAAGGCTGTTACCACCATTATCAAATGGGTAGCTCAATATACCTGGAGAACCACAAGCACTTAATAAAGTTAAGCTTGTAAATAAGCAAATTGAAATCAAGTATTTGGACATAGGTTAAAGGTTTAAGGTCAAAGGTTAAAGGTTTAAGGTTAAAGGTCAAAGGTCAAAGGTCAAAGCTTATAACCCCTAACTTATAACTCCTAACTCCTAACTCCTAACTCCTAACTCCTAACTCCTAACTCTAACTCCAACTCTAACTCAAC
>JAAUSO010000274.1 GCA_012033205.1 Richelia sp. SL_2_1
AGGAAATACCCATTCTTCTTACAAATATTTCTACATAAAACCATTCCCGCCGGAGAAAATAACTAAAAAACAGGTAGCAAGTTTTTGTAGTGTGTTTGCATCCGGTGCTTTTAACCGTGACGATGAATTAACAGTCCAGAAGTTGGAGAAAGTGGAACAAGTGGTTAATCAAGGAAGTGCTTCTTATAATTAGGTTTTCCCAATTTAGGAGTGCGTGTAAACCGCTACACGCTTATTAGGCGGTATCGGGTACGGGCTATCATACGTAAAAAAAATACTGATAGTCGCAGCCCGCACCCGACACTCCGCTTCGCCGCCTAATCTTTCCCAGTTGCTGGCGGGCATCGTGGGGACTGCCTTATTTTGCTCATGAGTAGCAATCGAACAAAAAACAGGTTTAAGCTTAAATTACAGGGTAAAGATTCCATATCGCTTATGGTCAGTCAGCTTTGATTTTACTGCCAGTAACTACGAACAAAAAAACAAGGGTTTCAGAGAACAAAAGCTTCTATAGTGTTCATGTAATATTGATTATCTCGGTTCTCTGTTCCGATAAGACTAAACTACCAATTCTTCCAGTTGGAGGAAATTACGGAGCATCTCTCCAGCACTTTGTTGTTATAATCATTAAAATAAATTCCTGAGTTAAAATTTTAAAAATTTTTCTGATAAAAAGTATTGAAGAAAATTATGGGGTAATCAGGAATACCAATAATAAAATTGAAACTCTAATTAAAATAAGATAATGTTTATTATTTTATTTTAATTAATGTTAGTGATAAGAAAAATATAAAAAATTTAAATAATGAATACCTGTCGTAGTAAAAACAAATGTTACACTTATTCAATAGAGTTTATATATTCTATAAAATAATATAAGTTACACAATATGTATGGATGAAGAAAAAGTAGGAATAATTTTATTAGTAATTAACATAATAGCTTTTAGCTATATTTATATAGGTAACTTCATAAAAATAAACAAGCAAACATCAACTAAACTTCGGTTGACTTTCCGACCTAAATGGAGTATTTTTGTAGGAATATTTATAAGCCAATTTGCATTCTTATTTTTCTTAGCTACTTTTAGTTTCGACCCAATTCGCAAAATTGTTTGCGAGCATTCTATACAGAATATTTCAGCTACAAAATCTGATTTAAGTACGAAGCAAAAGTATATTCCTACAGACTGTAAAATTACAGACATTGATTGGTTCAATCGCGAAAAGAATCTAGAGATAATTCCAAATATAATTGAATCGAAAATAGAACAGGAAATAGAAATTGATGAAAACAATAGATTACACCATTATTATCGAATAAATTTATTCACTAAAACTGGAAATATTCCTTTTACGGATAAACAATTTACGGAGTCTGAATTAAAAAAGATCCAGTTACTAGTATCATCTATTAATGAGTTTATAGTTACAAATGAAAAGGAAGAGATAGCACGTATTGTAGATAATCGTGATTTGGGATATATAACTTTTGGATGTGGTTTATTTTTCGCAACAATAATTTTCTTGTTGATGTCAACAGGTTTATATGTTAGCTTCTGTTTTGATAAAGAAAGCAATCTTTTGACTGTAAGTCGTTACAGATGTTTTGGGATTTTTGGAAAAAAAGAGTTTCAGTATCCTTTGAACGAAATTGTAGATGTAAAAGTTGAACGTATATCTGTTAGTTGGGATGAAGATGTAAGTCAGGTTGTTTTAGTATTATCAGATAATGAATTTTATCTGAATCCCATAAGCATGATTTCAAAAAATATAGATGGAGCGTATATTGTTATGATTATTAAAGATTTTTTAAAATAAAAAATAAATTTAAAATTCAAAACAACTCGTAATAATTTTACTGTTTTACTTAAATATGATTAACTTACTAAAAAATAGAATATTGAGATAATTTTTTTTGTATTGAGATAATTTTTTTTGTTTTTATGTCTTTCAAAAAATTAAGAAGCAGATTGTATTCATATCATAAACTATTAATTTTTTAGTGATTTAGGTAGATTTGAATTATTCTAGCTAAAGTTATAAAAATAAGTACTATCTTTATTTGTATCGTTTTATATCACATCTATAATAAGCCTTCTATTAAACTTTTCATTTTTTGTAACTTAATAGTCTCACCTTTGGATTGATACAGTTCAGCAGCTTTTTGATAATTCTTCAGTGCCTTTTCTTTGTCTCCTAAAGAAGAATAAGTAGCTCCAAGAGCATGATATGCATCAGCATAATTTGGATTAATTTGAATCGCTTTATTATAGTCTTTTATAGCATTTTCTAGATGTTTCAATTCGTAATAAGTTGTTCCTCGGAAAAAGTAGAAATCTGCATGATTTGGATAAAGCTCGATTGCTTGAGTGAAATCTTCTACTGCTCCTAATTTATCTCCCGTGTTACTACGAATCACCCCTCTATAAAAATATGTATCTGCATTATTGGGACTGAGATGAATGACTTGAGAATAATCTTCTATAGCTCCCTTATTGTCACCAACGGAATATCGACAAATAGCTCGATAAAAATAGGCTTCTGCATTGCTATTCTCACTTTGCAACACTATATTATAGTCATTAATAGCTTTTGAAAAATCACCTATATAACGGTAGGCATCTGCGCGTTTTTGGTAAATATTTACATCACGAACATTTAAACTTAGCAAGGAATTTAAATCTTCAATTACTCCGTACCAATTTCCTAGTTCTGTGCGAACTAAACTTCGGTTTTTATAAGCATTGACATACATTGAATCAAGTTGTAAAGCTTTATCCAAATCCTCAGTAGCAGCTTTTTTGTTTCCTAGTATGGAGTATACAATTCCTCGATTATTGTACAAGGTAGTATCTTTAGGATTTAGATTTATACCCTGAGTATAGTCTGATAAAGCTTGACGATAATTTTGTAATGATTGATATATATCTCCCCTATGTTTGTAAGCGCTTGAATTTTTAGAATCAAGTTGTAAAACTTGATTGAAATCTTCAATTGCTTCTTGTGGTTTTCCTAATTGCGAATTAATTATGCCTCGATTAAAATAAACTTCAATATCTTCTAGATTAAGTCTTGTAACCTGGTTATAATCTTTAATTGCTAATTCAAAATTTCCCAGATAATAGTAAGCTTCAGCCCGGTTCTTATACAGGAACACATCACTGGGATTAAATTGTAAAGCTTGAGTATAGTCTTTAGCAGCAGCTTGATAATCTTTTAAAGCAGTATAGGCTAATCCTCGAATGCTATAAATCTGAGTATCATTCTTATCTAGAAGAAGAACTTGATTCAGATTTTTGATAGCTTCTTGTGGCTTATTAAAAGCTAAGTAAAAACTAGCGTGTATTTTATATCCTTCAGCATCATTAGGTTCTGACTGAAAAATTTGTTCGATAGCTTTAATTGCTTCATGACTATCTTCTGACGAGCCAGAATGATTCTCTGTAATTTGTTTTAAATCTTCAAAATATCCTTTAATATCTCCAAGTAATAATCGAACACTTAATCGGCTTTTATAAACTTCAATTCTATTTGGGTTAAGATTTAATGATTGATTAAAATCATCAAGAGCGCCTTGATTATCTCCTAAAGAAGCGCGAACATTTCCTCGGTTGTAGTAAAGTTCGTCATCTGGATTAATATTAATCGCGTAGTTAAAGTCAGAAAGTGCTTTTTGATGGTTTCCTAAAGTAAGATATAAATTTGCTCGGTTTTCATAAGCTTTAATAAAAGTAGAATCAATCTGTAAAGTTTGATTAAAGTCCTCAAGGGCTTGCTGCTGATTTCCTAATATACTTTGAAGTAATCCCCGGTTGTTATAAGCATCAGCATAATCAGGTTTAAGCCGCAGAGCTTGGTTGAAATCTTCTAACGCTTCTTGGTAATTTCCTTGGGTTAGAAAAAGAAAACCCCGACTGTTGTAAAGTTCGGCATCATTTGGGTTAAGGTTTAAACCTTGTTTGCAGTCTTCCAAAAACCCCGAACTATCTCCTTTGGTTAAGTGGAACATAGCGCGTAGTTTATACGCTTTAGAATTATCAGGATTTAACCGTAATTTTTGGGAGATGTCATCAATTGCTTCTTGGATATTTCCAAGAGTAAAGTACACTAACCCCCGTATTTCATATGTTTCCGCATCATTGGGATTAGATTGGAGCGCCTGGTTTAGGTCTGTGAGTGCCTTTTGATGGTTTCCTAGCGCAAGGTAGACAGCACCACGTTGCTTGTATGCTTCAATATTATTTGAATCAAGTTGTAATGCTTTATCAAAATCTTCTACTGCTCTCTCATAATCTTCTTTCTTGCTTTTTTCTATTCCCTGTTGGTAAAAATATTCACTATTCATCTTAGTCACCATATTTATGTTAATTTATTCGAGCATTGAAATTAAGAAGTTTACAAGCCCTATAACTTGTTCCATTTTTAATAGCAGTAGAAAAACTTTGTCAATTTTATAATCAACAAATTACTTCTAATATTTCTCTTTTTTTCTTCAATTTCTATAATTTTATTGGCGGCTAAAATTTTTGAGAAAAGATATAAACTATGACCTGAATTGAAACTAATAAATTGAACACATTTTTGCATATTTAATGATTTCTTAAGCTTGATCAAATAAAAGACCGCCTTGTATATAGAATTGAACTGCATTTTAGATGTGCTAGGCGTTTATTGATTTAGTCTGACTTCCATAAAATATTTATATGGAAGTCACACAATTTACAATTTATTGAATATTTTGCCTAATGTTCGGTAACAAGTCACGAATTATTTGTTACATCGTGACAAAAATATCGTTAGCGCTAATGGTTGCTTGATTAGAAAGCGTTGCAAACTGTACCGCATCAAATCCGGTTTGATTACCGTCAGCATCAAAGAACAGCACCCCAGAACTTGTATTGTAGATAAACCTTTGGCTAGCATTCAAAGCCGTAACTGAACCACTACCGATCAGGATTTGGTCTTCTGAGATAGTATTACCCGCAATTAGTCCACCACCAAAGCCAGTAGCAGAGACGTGGATTGTATCATCGATAGCCAAGAAATCCGTAATCTCGTCAATACCTTCGCCCGAGTTGTTGAAAACGAAGACATCGGCACCATAACTGCCTATAAGTCTATCATTGCCCATGCCGCCCATAAGAATATCATTACCGTGCCTAGCGTAAATGGTATCATTTCCATCGCCGCCCCACAAGCATATCATCTTCATTAAGATTAGCACCACCACGTCCAAGGTATCGTTACCCGCTCCACCATACAAAGTATCGTTACCAACAGAACCATACAACTTATTGTCTAAAGCATTTCCTGTAATTTGGTTATTGCTATAGTTACCAGTACCTTCTAAGGCATCACCAATAAGTATTAAGTTTTCAAGATTACTGCCAAGCGAGTAGTTCATTGAAGAAACTACTGTATCGATACCGCTTTCAGGATTTTCATTAATACGATCAATACCTTGGTTAGTACCAAAAATGTAAGTATCGTCACCTTTCCCACCATCCAAGGTATCCCAACCCACACCACCATCCAAGGTATCGTTACCTTCCCCACCAGTGATTTCATCGTTACCATTTCCCCCATTGAGAACGTTATTAAGGGAATTTCCTATGATTCTGTTATTAGTAGAGTTACCAGTGCCGACGATAGCATTACCAGTTAGGGTTAAATCTTCCACATGGGCAAGGTTTGCGAGTGAGTAGTCTATTGTTGCTTCTACTTTATCCCAACCCCCTCCATTGGTTTCAAGACCACTGTATTCAAGAATAACGTCGTCAAGGGAATCAACAATATAGGTATCGTTATCCGCACCGCCAATCAAGGTATCGTTACCAGTACCACCATCTAGGGTATCATGACCGTAACCACCATCCAAGATATCGTTACCCGCACCACCATTTAAAGTATCCCTATTGTTACCACCCTCCAAGGTATTGTTTAGAGCGTTTCCTGTAATTTGGTTATCACCAAAGTTACCAATACCAACTAGGGCATTGCCAGTCAGTATTAAGTTTTCTACATAACTCAACTGCGCGAGTGAGTAGTCAATTGAAGAAATTACTGTATCGATATTATCAAGTCTATAGGTAAAGCTTGAATAATCGTCAACAATAATATCGCCAGTACTATCAATAATATAGGTATCCTTTCCTTTACCACCAATCAAGGTATCGTTACCAGTACCACCATCAAGGTAATCGTTACCATCACCACCAAGTAAACTATCGTTACCTTCTCCTCCATTTAAGCTATTGTTACCAGCACCGCCGTCAAGGTAATCGTTTCCTTCATCACCAAGTAAACTATCGTTACCTTCTCCCCCATCAAGAACGTTATCAAGTATATTTCCTGTAATTCTGTTGTTGAGGGAGTTACCAGTACCGTTGATAGCATTATCAGTAAGTGTCAAGTTTTCTATATTAAATAACTCTGCGATCGAGAAATTAATTGAAGCTTTGACTGTATCGGTTCCGCTTGACGTATTTTCAACAATCTCATCATCGAGAGAATCAACAACGTAAGTATCATTACCTTCTCCGCCAGACATTGTGTCGTTACCAGCACCGCCATCAAGGTAATCGTTTCCTGCACCACCGTTGAGGAAATCGTTACCTTCGGAGCCGTATAAAGTATCATTACCTTCTCCCCCATTAAGAACGTTATCAAGTATATTTCCTGTAATTCTGTTGTTGAGGGAGTTACCAGTACCGCTGATAGCATTATCAGTGAGTGTCAAGTTTTCTATATTAGATAACTCTGCGATCGAGAAATTAATTGAAGCTTTGACTGTATCGGTTCCGCTTGACGTATTTTCAACAATCTCATCATCGAGAGAATCAACAACGTAAGTATCATTACCTTCTCCGCCAGACATTGT
>JAAUSO010000074.1 GCA_012033205.1 Richelia sp. SL_2_1
GTTGATTGCCTTCACCGATAATATTTAAAACAAACTTACTTCCAGGATACAGCAGGTTTTCCACCGCTCTATCCTTGGCGATCGCCAAGCTAATTCCTGGTGGATCAAAAGTGGCTTGTGAAACCCAAGAACCAAGCATTCCGGTAGAAACTTCTCCAAGTTTCGCTGTAAGTACACAAACAGAACCAACGATACGTCCCACGGCTTGTTCCATTGGAGTTGCAGCGGGTTGAGTTAAACGTAATTTGCGGGCTTTTCTCAAAGTTTGAGCGAAATCAGTTGCTGTTTCTTCGCATTCCTTGAGGGTTTTATCGGATGGTTTAAATCTAGCTTTAAAGGTGTCGAAACCAAATTTAAATCCTGCATCCCTTAGCTTACCTTCAATTAAATCAAATGCTTCACCACTCCAACCATAAGAACCAAATACACCAGCAAGTTTACCTATATCACCAACTGTAAGTACAATACCCAAAGCAGTATGAATCGGAGTCGGTGCATTACCGCCGATAGTGGGAGAACCGATGATAAAACCATCTGATTTTTCAATAGCAGCCCGAATTTCATCTGGTTGAGCAAATTCGCAGTTAATCGACTCTACAGCTACCCCACCTTTAGTTAAACCCAAACCGAATGCTTGAGCCAAAGTTGAAGTATTTCCGTATGCTGAAGCGTAAAGTAAAGCAACGGTAACTTCACGCTCAGTTTGAGAAACACTCCACTGTTGATAAGCTTTGTTGAGTTCGATTAAACCGTAACGTACCAAAGGTCCGTGAACACTAGCATACATTCTTACAGGTATATCTGAAAGTTTTTCCAGAGCCGCTTTCATATGAGATGCATGGGGAGCCATCAAGCAGTCATAGTAGTAGCGCTGGTCTTCTTTTAAAATGTCCCAGTCTTCATCAAATACTTCTTCACCGCAGACATGAGCGCCAAATAATTTATTCGAGTAGAGAATTTGGGTTTGTTGGTCATAAGTAGCAAGTCCGCTTGGCCAGCGCGGACTCGGAATCGGGATAGCTTTTAAAACGTGTCCCTGCCCTAAATCCAGGGTTTCTTTACCCCGCATTTCCATCACTTGTATCTGTTCACCAACAGCAGTACGCAGATTCGCAGCAGCGGGAACCGAACAAACAAAAGTTAACTGTGGAGCGCGTTCTAAAAGTGCTTTGAGAGTAGCGACACGGTTGGGATTAAAATGTCCGATAATTACATAATCTAATTTTTGAAAATCCAAAACATTCTGCAACGCTTCGATATAAATTTGCGTAAAAGTTTCCGGAGGTGGGTCAATAATTGCGGTTTGATCGCCTTCAATTAAATAACAATTAGAAGTAGTTCCTTTAGCCAAAGCATATTCAATTTCAAATCGCAGCCGCATCCAACTGCGAGACCTAATCAACGTCGTATTGGTCGCAATCGATGCAATCTGCACGTCGCGGGGATTGGAATTTCTCATAATATGTGTGAAAAATTAAGGATTAAGAATCAAAAGATTAATCAAAAAAAAAGGATGTAGATGCCTTTTTTAAAAAAGATGGGAAGATGGGAAGATGGGAAGATGGGTAGTAAGTAAGAAGTAAGAAATTCTAACTCCTAACTCCGGTACAGACGTAGCATTGCTACGTCTCTACAAAACTAACTACTAACTAATAATACGTTCCTACCTTACGGTGACGAACTGCTGTTACTCCATCGGGATCGGAAATACGACCCTCGGATACAGTACAGTACAATAACCAATGGTCACTGCATTCCATACTGGTCTTGACTTCGCATTCCATATATGCTAGTGCATCTGCAAGAATCGGACTGCCGTTTTTGGCTGTGTGAGTTTTGACTCCTTCAAATCGGTCAACACCGGGAAGTAAGCGCTTAAGGAAATGCTTTTTGAGTTCTTGATAGTTACCTTCTTCAAGAACGTTCAGCACAAACTTATCACCTATCTGCAATGAAGACTCAATTCCTCGGGTTTTACCAACAGCTACGGTAAATCCTAAAGGTTGTAGACTTGCTTGAGCAATCCAGGAAGCAACCATTGCACCTTTTACGTCACCTTTTTTGGTGGTAACGACATAAAGTCCGTTGCTAATCCGACCTAATGCTTTTTCCAAATCGGCATCGATGGATTTAAGATGCTTGATATTGCGTTCGCGTACCAGCAACTGTCCCATTTGATTACCAGCTTCGTCGCAGGTATTAAATGTCTCTTTGGTGGGGTCTTCTTTGATACGGATTGCTGGGAAACCTTCTCTGACACCATGTTCGAGGAATTTTCTCCGCAAGGTGTCAATGGGTTCGTCATCTCCACCGTAGGACTCATAAAGTCCGATGACTTGCTTATTTTTGACTACTGCTAATAAAGAACTAATAGCAGCTTGAGCCGCAACGTTAGCAGAAGGAGGCATCCCGATGATGATACCTGCTGATCTGTTTGCTAATTCTTGGATTTCTTGGAGGTCGGTAGTAGTTAAATCTAACATTTCGACACCAACCCCGGTTTTTTGGATACCGTGACCAATTGATTGCGCTAGGCGATCGCTATATCCATATTCGGAAACGTAGTACAAACCAATAATTGTTTCAGTTTTGGCTTGTTTTTGGCTCCAACTTTGATAACACTCTGTAAGAGTATCTAAATTGTGATACAGCAATGGACCGTGACCGTTGGCAATAATTTTAATTTTGCCCAAGTCACCCATTCTCTTCATTGCATTCAATAAAGAGCGAGCATTCGGTCCCATCAAACAATCGTAGTAAAACTTAAAGTCAGGTTCAATCGCCTCTAAATTGACATCAAAGGTATCATCGGAGCAAAAATGCATACCGAAAGCGTCACAAGTAAAGAGGGTTTGGGTTTTTTTATCGAAACTGAAAATAGTATCGGGCCAGTGCAAATTAGGTGCGCTGACAAATTCAATTTCGTGTCCGTTACCTAAATCAACAGTATCACCAGTTTTCACAATTCGCTTGGAAAACGGTTCATGTACCAAGTTCTCTAGAAATTGTAATGCTACTTTCGACGCTAATACAGTCGCTCTAGGAGCGATTTGTAAAACATCTTCCACCAAACCGCTATGATCTGGTTCAGTGTGGCTAACAATTACATAATCAATCGCTTTGGGATTAACCAGGCTTTTGAGAGTTTCTAAATATTGTTCGCGGAACTTGGTGTGAGACGTATCAATTAGAACTGTACGCTCACCTTGAATTAGATAGGAATTGTAAGTTGTACCGTTTTGCAATCCAAACTCAATATCAAAGCGATCGCGGTCCCAATCGAGACTGCGAATCGCGGTTGTGTTAGGAGCAATTTCAACAGTTTGTATAGTAAGCCGTTTTTGAGGGTTCTCTTTGACCGCTACCATTAGTCGTCTCCGAGGACAATTTTATAGTTCACTTTTCTATCTTTATTTTGCTCATAAATACTTTTGTAAAGTTGTTTAATACTTGATATTTTATAAAAAACTTTTTGTAGCAAATGTTGCTGTTTGTAAGGGTTGTAAATTACGAAAAAAAACAAATAATTTCAACTTATTTCTTTTTTCCAAGCCGGATTATATCAAAAAATCTCAGATAAAAAAAATATTTGAATTTTTAAAATATAGAGAATCATTAATTGAAATTAGTTTATATCGATGATGATTTAGAGGTTACTTGAATCTATCTTGATTATTTGTTACCAACAATAAAATGTTTTTTGATTTATTCTTCTTAAGAGCAATTTTATCGGAATATTTTAGTTAAGTGATAATACTGAAGACACTTGAATAAGAAAAGTTTAAAAAAGACAATGAACCGGCTAATCTATTTCTTAGATTTAAGTTGTTTGATTCAACCAACTCGGTTAGATTAACTAAGTTTTTTGCAGCGACTTGACGCTATTAAAATCAGGTTTATAACAAAATCAAAGCATAAAAGTTGAAAAAATCAGGGTAAGAAAGTTAATTTATCGGAAATTACATACAAGAAAGATTTTAATAAATATTTTAATTGAGCTTGTATTTTGATTGTAAACATTTAAATATTTTGACCTTGATAATGCATACAGAAAAAACACCTAATCATACTGCTAGTTCATTTTTACATTTATGCTGGATGATAAATCTATCAGCCTTCCTATTCGCTATCATTAGCTTCTGGGAAAAACCTGCATTAGCTACAACAAATCAAGACAATTATTTATCTGAAATTAACTTAACTACTGATAATTCCAGGTATACAGCATCAGATGTTAACCCTGATTTAAAACTAGCTGCTCGTAAAATCACTGAACAGGAAAAACAACAACTATTAAAACCTGTTGATTTATCTTCGGAATTATTGTTAGGAGAAATTCAAGCAAAGGAAGAGAAATTAGAACTATCTTCAGATTTTTGCTGTAACAATATTCATAATCATAAAAGTCAACAAATTGCTCAAACAGATTCCTCTGAAGTTATAGGTGATACTTTGGGAGAAGCGAATAAATTACGTCAAGAGCTTTTAATTGAGCAAATTACTGTAGAGGTAACTACTTCTGGTGGTGCAGCACCGGGTTCTACAGCGGGTACACCTTCGGCTTATGGTGCAAGTTGGGGACAAGCTTATGTCGGTGGTGGATTGTTTTTCCCTTTGGATAAAGGACGTACTGACGGTTCTTTAGCAGTTGGATTTGGGTTGGGAGACACAGTTAAAAGCGTTGGGGTGGAAGTCAATGCCAATATTACCAGTGTCGGTGGTGGTAACAGTAATTTTGACTTTGGAGACAGTGGTTCTTTAGGGTTTAAAGTACATAAGTATCTTGGTGATGGTGCAGCTGTTGCGGTTGGTTTTGCAAATCCCATAACCTGGGGAGATTCCAATCGAGCGAAAGATACTATCTATGGAGTAGTTACCAAGTCATTTAATTTGCAACCGAATGACACAGACAACAAAATGCCTTTAACTATTTCCTTGGGAGTTGGTAGTGGTAGTTTTCGTTCCAAAGGTGCAATTGAAGCCGATGATAATCCTGCCAATATTTTCGGTAGTATCGGTATCAGAACTGCTCCAGAAGTCGCTTGGGTAACTAGTTGGACTGGAAATCGCTTAAATATAGGTGGTTCTTTTGTTCCCTTCAAACAAACTCCCATAGTTTTTAACGCTATATTTACCGATGTCACTAACAATTTTGGTGATGGACTTGGTATCAGTTTGAGTGCAGGTTATGCAATTAGATTTTAGTTACTTATGGGGACGGGTAAGAAGTATTTTCATGATTGGTTGTGGAATTTTTCGTGGGGTAAGAAGTCGGGTTTTTATGACTGTTTTCTGGTATTACGGATAAAAAATCGTAAAAACCCGACTTCTATGATTATCGTCGAACTCACTAATCATCCGAACTTGATATGAAAAGTTTATCTACTAACTGTTAAGAGTTGCCCCCAACCCTGTTACCTAGCCCCTACAACACCTTTTAAAATACAAATAGGACAGTCATGAAACAAAAATTATCTTTCAATTTGAGTTTGGCATTAATTATCATAGCTTCTTCTATTAACGCTACGGCTATCAAAGCTTATGCTGGTGCATTCAATGCTCAGGGAAGCACGGAAGATTCATCTAGTTCTGCTGGTGGGAGTTTCAACCCTGATAGTCAAACAACGCCACAATTAGCACCTGGTATTGAAAATTCAATACAATTAGACAACGGTCAACTTAGTATTTCCTTAGAATCTCAGGAACGACTCAATCAAGAAGTTACTAAGATAATCAGCAATTTGAGTTCTACCGGCGGTGACGAGACTCAGATCAATACTGTGATTAATTTATTACGTGGAAGTAATCCAATTCAAGCTCGCGATGCCGTTGAAAAGTCTTTAAGTCAAATGGGAATCAGTAAAGCTGATGCTGTGCAACTTATTGAGTCTGTAGTAAATTTATTTGCAGGATTTGATTCAGCATCTAGACAAGGTATTCCTGTAGCTAGCAACAAAAGTTTAACAACAAGTTATTTATTAGCACAAAATAATTCACAAAATGTCGATATTAATAAATTGAATACTGCTGTTAATGCTTACAATAAAATAGTTAAGAAAAGCAATGCCAAAACTCTCAAAAAACTGGCTGCAAATCCAGAATTTATGGAAATTCGCAATATTCTCAATCAATTAAGAACTGCTTTGAATGAATAAGTACTTAGAAGTTGGGTTTTTAGAATAATTATCTGGTTAGTAGGTAGGCGTAATTAAAACCTCATAGCAGGATACGGGAGAAATTCCAACAACCTGAGCAGTTTCAATCATTAGACATCTCCGGAAAAGATGTAGAGACGGGGCGTATTGCTACGTCTCTACAAAGGTTTTGCACAACGCATAATTAATTTCCGGAGATGTCTATTTGTTGCCAATGAGATGGAAATCAATCCCTTAAACTTACAAGACATAACCTATTCCCTACTCCCTATTCCCTACTCCCTATTCCCTATTACCTATTCCCCATTCCCTATTCCCTATTCCCTATTCCCAATTCCCTATTCCCTTTTTGATTTTTGATTTTTATACATTTCTTTAAAAGTCTTTTGTTGCTGTTTATGCTCTACAATTGGTTCGGGATAACCAACAGCTTGACGTTCTAAAGGAGTAATTTTTCCTGTTACTAAATATTCCGTATCTATTGAACGTAATTCGGGCAACCATTGCCGAATATATTCCGCTTCCGGGTCAAATTTTTGTGTTTGAGATGCAGGATTAAAAATCCTTACTGGTTTGGGATCCATTCCACTAGAAGCACTCCATTGCCAACCACCATTATTAGCAGACAAATCCCCATCAATTAATTTTTGCATAAAATATTTTTCGCCTAATTGAGGATTAATTAATAAGTCTTTAGTTAAGAAACTAGCAACAATCATTCGACAGCGATTGTGCATCCAACCAATTTGATTTAATTGTCGCATTGCAGCATCAACAATTGGATATCCAGTTTTTCCTTCACACCAAGCTTGAAAATGTGTTTCGTTAGTTTCCCAAGGAAAGTTTTTAAAAGCATCACGATAAGCACCTTTTTCTAATTGCGGAAAATGATACATTGCGTGTTGATAAAATTCTCTCCAAGCTATCTCTTTTTGCCAAGTACGAATATTTGTTTCTAATTCTTCACTACGGCTATTTTGGAGTGCATCTTCGGTGGCTTTCCATACAGTACGAATTCCAATTACACCAAATTTTAAAGCCGCACTTAATCTTGATGTACCATCAATTGCCGGAAAATTTCTTTGTTCTTGATATTCATTAATATTCGTCAAACAAAATTCTTCTAATCTTTCTTGTGCTGCTTCTTCCCCAGGTTTAATAATTAATTCTCCATCCCAATTAAATCCTAAATCCTTCGCTGTGGGTAATTCAATAACTCCTGCTTTGGTTGTAATTTCTTGTTCTTCTGTTGTTAATCCCTCGAATTTATCAACAATTTCTATTGGATCATCTTTAGGTTTACTAATCCAATTTTTCCAAAATGGAGTATATACTGTATAGGGATTATCTGAACCAGTACGAATCAAATCTGGTCCATTTAATAATTGATCCCAATTCTTTTCTAAATACTCAATACCTTGCTCTTGTAGCGCATTAATCACATTTGTATCTCGCTCTTGGGAATAAGGTTCCACATCCCAATTCCAAAATACAGCTTTCACCTGCAAAGCTTTTGCTAACTTGGGAATCGCTATAAGCGGATTATCTTGTACAATCAATAGTTGACTACCCATTTGGGCATATTTTTCTTGGAGTTTTTGCAAACAGCCAATCATATAAGTCACCCTGACAGCTGCAACATCATCGCCTTTGAGAATATTTCGATCGAGACAGAAAACACCCACCACTTTACGAGTTTTTTCTAATGCTGCGGCAATTCCGCTATTATCAGAAATCCGTAAATCGCGACGATGCCAAAACAAAATTAAATCGGACATATTTCTGAATTTAATAGTTCTCTTGTACTAAAATCTCATTGTACCAATAATTAGGTCAAAGGTTAGAGGTTAGAGGTTAAAGGTTAGAGGTTAGAGGTTAAAGGTTAGAGGTTAAAGGTTAGAGGTTAGAGGTTAAAGGTTAGAGGTTCAATTACCAATTACCCATTACCATTTACCAATTTCTTGTTATACGACTTTAGATAGTTAGAACTAGGTACTAAATATTGTTAACATTTGTAAGGTAGTTAACAACTTATATATTAATCAAAATGCCAACAGCCTTAATTACTGGTGCTTCCGGTGGTATCGGTAAAAGCTTTGCGATAAAACTTGCTGCACAGAATACAAATCTGATTATTGTTGCACGTTCCGAAGATAAATTGAATGCTCTGGCTCAACAGTTACGAGAGCAATACAATGTTCAAGTTGATGTGATTGTCAAAGACTTAACTCAACCATCGGCGGTTCAGGAAGTATTTGACGCTACTATTACCAAAGGATTGACAGTAGATTTACTGATTAATAATGCTGGTTTTGGGGACTATGGTGAATTTGCTCAAACTGATGGCGATCGCCAAGTGCAAATGGTGCTATTAAATAATGTAGCGCTGATCGATTTAACCCACAGATTTTTACCACAAATGCGCGATCGACGTTCGGGAAGCATTATCAATGTGTCTTCGATTGCAGCATTTCAACCAATACCATATTTATCAGTTTACGCCGCTAGTAAAGCTTTTGTTCGCAGTTTCAGCGAAGCATTATGGGCAGAAAATCGCCAATATGGAGTAAAAGTTTTAGTAGTTTGTCCTGGCCCTACAGAAACAAACTTTTTCAATGAAGCCAATTTTCCTCCTGCACTAGCACGTAATGCTCAAAGTATGTCTACCCCTGAAGAAGTAGTAGATCAAGCATTGAAAGCTTTAGAAGAAGGACGTGCAACCGTTGTAGTTGGAGGTATTGCCTCTCATTTTATCACCAAATTATCCTCAATATTTCCTAGAGAAGCCTTATTGAATGTATTAGAAAAACAGTTTAAGGGCAAATGAATTATGTCCGACATCAAAAATAAAGTAGTGATTATTACAGGTGCAAGCAGTGGTATAGGGGAAGCTACAGCCCATAGGTTAGCGAAAAATAAAGCGAAGTTAATGCTTGCTGCCAGAAGAAAAGAGCGTCTTATTAAAGAACTTTGATCGAGATACTCTACTACGACTAAATCAATTTACCTTCATCTGATAAACTATCAAAATATGACTTCTACAACAAATCTTACCCATCTTCTGAGTCCTTTCAATATCACGGATTTATCGTTAAAAAATCGCGTGGTAATGGCTCCACTGACTCGCTCTCGTGCAGGCTCCGAAAGAATACCTAATGCTTTAATGGCAGAATACTATGCTCAACGAGCAGGTGCGGGTTTAATTATTACCGAAGGCACTACTATTTCCCCACAAGCAAATGGTTGGCGGCATACACCTGGTATTTATACGGAAGCTCAAATAGAAGCTTGGAAACAAGTAGTTGATGCAGTACACGCTAAAGATACGCCGATTTTTTTACAGCTTTGGCACACCGGAAGAGCTTCTCACAGTAGTTTTCAGGAAAATAATCAGTTACCAGTTGCACCTTCAGCGATTAAAATTGAAGGTTCAGAAGCTCATACAGCTAAGGGTAAACAGCCTCATGAAACTCCTAGAGCTTTAGAAACACAAGAAATTCCTCAAGTTGTGGAAGATTATCGTCAAGCCGCAGCAAATGCTAAACAAGCTGGTTTTGATGGAGTAGAAATTCACGGCGCTAATGGCTATATTATTGATGAATTTTTACAATCAAAAACTAATCATCGGACTGATAAATATGGTGGTAGTTTAGAAAATCGCTATCGTTTTTTAAAAGAAATTGTTGAATCGATTCTTACCGTCTGGGATGCACCAAGAGTAGGAATAAGACTTTCTCCTAATGGTAATTATAACGATATGGGTTCACCAGATTTCCGAGAGACTTTTACTTATGTAGCGCAACAGCTGAATCAATATGGACTAGGTTATTTACATATGATTGACGGTTTGGAGTTTGGTTTTCATGAATTGGGAGAACCAATGACTTTAGCCGAAATTAAAAAAGTCTATCACGGCACTTTAATGGGTAACTGTGGTTACGATCGCGAATCAGCAGAAAAAGCGATCGCTATTGGTGATGCGGATTTAATTGCTTTTGGCAGAGCCATAATTAGTAATCCCGATTTAGTTGCTCGGTTTGTGAATAATTGGCAACTTAATCCCGATCCAGAGCCGGCTATTTGGTATTCTTTTGAAGCGAAAGGATATACAGATTTTCCTACCTATGAATAACCAGTGTGGCAAAAGTAGAACCAGCTAATTGGAGAAAATGACGGCGTTTCATCGAATTTTCGGCTGGAACTTTCTGTTTATTTATATTTCTAGGAGTTGTGGGGGTATGTAAAAATTACCCCCACGATTCAAATATAGTTCATCTTCAATTTACATAGGGGAATTTTGCTCAAGCTGAACCTTTGTATTTGCGAGCGATCGCAATTCGAGAAAAAGCGGTGACAGGAGAATATGGCAAGGTTAACTATAGTCAGCGAGATTTAGCTTACGCTCTAGGTCATCTGGGAGGGCTTTACCAAGCACGGGAAAACTACAGCAAAGCAGAAACTGTTTATCTACGAGCGATCGCTATCTTAGAAAAATCATTAGGTCGAGAGCATCCCGACTTGGCAGGTAGTCTGGATAGTTTGGGTGTATTGTATGAAAAACAAGGAAATTATAGTAAAGCAGAAGCAGTTTACCTGCGATCATTTACCATTCGGGAGAAAAAATTTGGTCGAGAACATCTAGATGTCGCTAGTAGCTACAATAATTTAGCATCGTTTAACCAATTACGAGGAAATTATAGTTCCTCTGAATCTTTTTATTTAAAATCGCTGGCGATTCGTGAGAAATTATTAGGTAAGAACCATCCCTATGTAGCATCCAGCTTGGGTGGCTTAGCTGATCTTTACCGAGAACAAGGAAATTATACCTCATCTGAATCTTTACACCTGCGTGCGCTAGCAATTCGAGAAAATGCATTCGGACAAGAACATCAAGATGTGGCTTTTAGCTTGAATAACTTAGCAGAAGTTTACCGAGAACAGGGAAAATATACTCAAGCCGAACCATTGTTTATGCGATCGCTCGGCATTTTTGAGAAGATATTTGGTCAAAAAAATCAATACGTCGCAATTAACCTGAATAATTTGGCAGCTATTTACCAAGAAACAGGTAATTTTTCTCAAGCAGAAAACTTTTTTTTACGTGCGCTCAACATTAACGAGAGAATACTTGGTTCGGAACATGATTTAGTCGCAATGGGCTTGAATAATTTGGCTGGACTTTACAACTCCCAGGAAAATTATGGTAAAGCTGAACCTTTGTATGTGCGATCGCTCGCTATTTTTGAGAAAGTTTTTGGTCGAGAACATCCAAATGTGGCAGTTAGCTTGAGTAATTTGGCATTATATTATTGGGGAAAAGGTGATATCAACCGCGCTACTGATTATCTCAACCGTGGGGTTGGTGTTGAAGAGAAAAACTTACAACTGATTTATGCTGTGGGTTCGGAACAAAGAAAGCAAAATTATGCCCAAACCTTCACTGCAAGAACCAATACTGTTGTTTCCCTGGCTTTACAGCAATCAAACAAAAACCCCACCCTTGGCAAATTAGCCCTAACTACCGTACTCCGTCGCAAAGGACGGGTAATGGATGCGATGACTGACACAGTGCAAACATTACAAGCTCAGTTAGCAGACAACCCAGACACCAAAAAATTATTTGATGAATGGTTAAATATTCAACAACAACTAGCAAACCTAGTATATCGGGGAGCAGGAGAGCAAAAATTTGAAAATTATCAACAGCAAATCAAAAAATTAGAAGCGGAAAAGGAAGAACTAGAAAATCGAGTTAGTGCCAAAAGCGCCGAGTTCCGTCAGGAAATAAAACCTGTTGAATTAACTGATATCCAAGCCCAAATACCCAGCGATGCGGCAATGGTGGAGATTGTTCAGTACAGTCCATTTAACCCCAAACCTAAAAAAAACAGCGAAAAATTGAGTCAACCCCGTTATGCTGCGGTAGTATTACGTAGAACTGGGGAACCGAAGTGGGTTGATTTGGGTGATGCTGCAAGTATTGATAAATCGGTTGCGAGTTTCCGTCAAGTATTGGCAACTGCTCCAGGTACAAGCGAACGGGGAATTGATGTAACACCTGTGGAGGGAAAAAGCCAGATATCGAAACTCCAAGAACTTGCTCGCAACTTAGACAAGCAAGTTATGGCTCCCATTCGTCCTTTGTTGGGGGATGCCCGTCACTTGCTATTATCACCTGATGGGCAATTAAACTTGATACCTTTTGAAGCACTCAAGGACGATCGCAATAAATATCTCGTTGAAAGTTACGCTTTTTCCTACCTCACCACTGGTAGAGATTTACTGCGCTTGGAAACCACAGCCAAACAACTTTCCAATCCCGTCGTGTTTGCAGATATCAATTACGATCGCCAGGAAACGACTATTGCCGCAAATCCTCCGGTAAGTTCCACTGCCATTTCCCGTGGTTCCCAAAATCAACGTTCTGCCGACTTTACGACTTTAACATTTGGCAAACTTAAGGCAACTTTAGCAGAAGCTGAAGAAATCAAAAAAATCTTTCCCAACACAAATGTAATTACAGGTGAAAAAGCCACAGAAACCGCTATCAAACAATTAAAGACACCGAGTATTTTACACTTGGCTACTCACGGTTTCTTCTTGCCTAATAAAGAAATTAAACCCGATACTCACAATAATAATCAACTAGAACAACCCAAATATTTAAATTTAGAAAATCCCCTCTTACGTTCGGGTTTAGCATTAGCAGGATTTAATAACCGTCAAAATAAACAAAGTAACAATACAGAAGATGGAGTGCTTACAGCCTTAGAGGTTGCCGGGTTGAATTTACGAGGAACCCCATTAGTCATATTATCTGCTTGTGAAACGGGTTTAGGTAACGTAAAGTTAGGCGATGGTGTCTACGGTTTGCGACGTGCTTTAGTCATCGCAGGAAGCCAAGCTCAGCTATTAAGTTTATGGCAAGTTGATGATAATGGTACGAAAGATTTGATGGTGAAATATTACGAGAGAATAAAAGCCGGAAAAGGTAGACACGCAGCATTGAGGGAAGTGCAATTAGAGTTTTTAAAAAATCCCAAATACCAACATCCCTACTATTGGGCTAGTTTTATTCCTTCTGGTAATTGGCAACCGATGAAGTGATTAATACAACAAGCAAGTCGATTTTCAAGTTCTGCATACCCCCTTTCCTTCTGTTTTAGCTATTTTTGGTGGACCGATATTAGGATTTATTAAATTCTTGCCGATGAAAGATTATTATCTATAAGCAAACAGGACATAAATATTTTACTTATTATCTCAAATCTCTAGTAATCCTATTTTTATAGTGTACTGCTAGGCAGAAGTAAGTTAAAGTGTAGCTCTTAAATTTCCATAGCCGAAACTCAGCATTTTTAAACAAGTCGGGGATTTAATACCTATCCAAAACTCTGTGTGTTTTCTGTTGCTGATTTCTATAGATGAATTAAGAACCAAATTGTATTTATTTTGTCACTTTAGTCTTTGAAAAGTTATTGAAATCATCAATATTATCATGCAATATGAATATATTGTCAGTATCAATTGATATCTAAAACAGAAAAGTATGTCACTCGAAAATGTGAGAGGTTTTCTCAAACAGTTAGCACATAACGAAGCTTTATTTGCTCAAATTAAAGCTGCAAAAAGTAAAGAGGAATGTAGTCAGATTGCCCAAGCTACTGGTTATGATTTCACTGCGATGGAACTGGAAGAATTCACTACCCAGTTTTTAGAATCAGAAGGTAATGATAGCGAACTGCGTGATTTAAATGAGCAAGAATTAGAAGCTGTTTTTGGGGGAATTAATTCTATTGCTTCTACGATTGGCATAATTGGTATTTTACCAATACTAATATATGGGTTATCTCCATTGGGTCAAAGAAATCCATTGAATCAAGACCTATATTAATGTTTTATCAATTTAAATTTAATTACTGGAGCAAAGATTATGTCTATAGAACATGTGAAAGCCTTTTATGAAAGGCTAGAAAATGATGAAGCTTTCCGCACTCAAATTCAGCAGGTGCAAAGCAAAGAAGAATGCAGTCAAATAGTCAAAAAAGCTGGCTATGAATTTACTCAAGATGAATTAGAAGAATATACACTTTTAATTTTGGAGTCTGCTAATGATGAGGGCGAACTTCAAGATTTAGATCAAAAAGAATTAGCTGGTGTCATTGGTGGTGCGATGAACTCCATTATCGGAATTAAACCCATAATACGACCAATGTATGGTCTGATTCCCCCTGATTATTTTGATTTACCTATAGTACAACCTCTGTATGGAGTGATTAGGGTAGACGAGATTATGTAATACAAAATTTGAATAACTCGGTTTCTCGAAAAAAAAATTCTTATTTAAAAGTTGATTTTTGCAAAGAAACTGAGTTTTCATTCATAGAGTACAACATCCATATTTTTGATGCTTTAGTTAATACCTTGCACCATTATGATAAACCGGATTTTTTGAGAATAAACAAATTCCCAAAACTTAAATTATGTTGATTAATCCGGTTTATTTGTTCTAGTTTAAAATCATGCAAAATCTCAGTCTTTTGCTAAAAAGATTTCTAAGAGATAAGACACCATAATCAAGATTTTACTTTTCAGTAATTGTTATTTATTCACTAACAAATCACTTCATTTTTATGAGGATATTTTTATGACTTATCGCCGAATTAGTTACGCAGTTTGGGAAATTACCTTAAAATGTAATTTAGCCTGTAGTCACTGTGGTTCTCGTGCAGGACATACAAGAACTAAAGAACTTTCTACGGAAGAAGCGCTGAATTTAGTCAAACAACTTGCAGATGTGGGAATTACTGAAGTTACTTTGATTGGTGGGGAAGCTTTTTTACGTCCTGATTGGTTAGAAATCGCCAAAGCAATTACAGATGCCGGAATGCTTTGCGGTATGACTACGGGTGGTTTTGGTATCACTATAGACACTGCACGCCGGATGAAAGAAGCGGGTATCAGTGTAGTTTCTGTATCCGTTGATGGCTTAGAAGCAACTCATGACAAGCTGCGAGGAAAACCAGGTTCTTGGCAATGGGCATTTAAAACCATGAGTCATCTAAAAGAAGCTGGTATTCCTTTTGGCTGCAATACTCAAATTAACCGCCTATCTGCTCCGGAATTTCCCAGTATATATGAACACGTCCGTGATGCTGGAGTTTTTGCTTGGCAGGTTCAGCTAACAGTACCAATGGGGAATGCCGCCGATAACAGCGAGATGCTCCTGCAACCTTACGAACTTCTGGATATTTACCCAATGATTGCCCGTGTTGCTCAAAGAGCAAAAAGAGAAGGTGTACAATTACAACCAGGGAATAATATTGGGTATTACGGACCCTATGAAAGATTGTTACGGGGAGGAAATGCTTGGTCATTTTGGCAAGGATGCAGTGCAGGGTTATCTGCGTTGGGTATTGAAGCAGATGGTGCAATTAAAGGTTGTCCCTCCCTGCCGACTTCTGCATACACAGGAGGTAATATCAGAGACTATAATTTACGTACAATTATTGAGGAAACTGAGGAATTGCGGTTTAATATGGGAGCTGGAACTCCTCAAGGTACTGAGCATTTATGGGGATTCTGCAAGACTTGCGAGTTTGCAGAACTCTGTCGCGGTGGTTGCAGTTGGACTGCCCATGTTTTCTTTGATAAGCGGGGTAATAATCCTTACTGTCATCACCGTGCTTTAACGCAAGCAAAACAGGGTATTAGAGAGCGAGTATCTTTGAAGCGGAAAGCAGGTGGAAACCCTTTTGATAATGGAGAGTTTGCTTTAATTGAGGAAGCAATCGATACTCCTTGGATCGAGAATGATCCTTTACATTTTACTGCTGACAAAATTCAATGGTCAAAAAGTTGGGAAAAAGAAGCAGAATTAGAAGTTTCTGTTGTTAGTTGATATTTACAAAACATAAATCATATGACTAATTATAGACCTGAAAAAAAGACGATGATGGTTGAATCTCAATCTGAAGATAATTCTATTTCTCCTTTATTACCACGTTTATCTTGGGGCAGTCAAATTGCTTATATGAAAGCGCTTTTTAGAGCGAAAAAGGCTTTAGATAGGATAGAGAAGGAAGCTGGATATTTAATCAGTAATTAATTGGTAAGTTGCAATTCCATTTAGGATGACTTAATGGATAACCGTAACCCCTGTAGAGACGTAGCACTGCTACGTCTCAAAATCTAGATTCATACCCGGATTCAGCAACGTCCAAATAATTATGATTTTTCACTCCAATAATTTTATTGGGGTGATTTTTTTGTTTGTTAATATCTCAAATGGAGGAAAGTTTTGTACCCATAACCAGAGGATTATATTCCCTGTCTGAAAGCATAAGTCCTCTGCAAGAGGACTGAAAATAGAGTGACTATAGTTTAATAAACTGACTAGGAATTTGTCAGTGTTTATCAAGGGTGATATTTGAGTATAGTAATTTTTATCAATGGATGAATTGTGACTATAAAATTGATGCATTTAACACAATATGAGGTTTAAATAGGATAATTATGTCTCTAAAAACGGTGATATACGATGACAAATAGCAGAAAAATATCCACAAACTTGATGTCAATTTAAATAGATTCAGCATATTAATTGATAATATATTTTGACAATAAAATACATTAATTATGTCACTATTTAGAATCAAAAAATATTGCACTTTAATAATTAATTAGAGATGATAGTAACAGGAAGAGGAAATTAAATTAAACCTCTAACCGCAAACGAAATCATTTTATTAGGAGTAATTACAATGTCTAAGATTCAGATAGTTGATTTAAATGTTGAACAGATTGCTGCATTAACTGAGAATGAAGCGGCTACAATTCAAGGTGGATTAGATCCTACAACAGGTTCAGCTGCGCTTCTTTTCTTGGCGGTAGCAGGAGTAGCTTTAGCATCTCCTGTAGTAATAGTTGCAGGTGCAGCTGCTTCTATAATTGCATCTGGAATTGCTATCTCTAATGCCATCGAATAAAAAGGCTTAAATCTTAATTAAAGATACCTAAAAGCTATCTGAAATTGTCAGAAAAAATTTTGATTTAGGGCTTAAGAAATGTGCCTGTTGGCTATATTTTTTTTGCAAAATCAGGGTGCTTTCTATCAAAATATTGCTTTCTATTCTCAAAGAAAATCATTATCTTAGGAGTCACTAAAAATGTCTAGTATTGTTATCTCTGACTTACACCAAGAAAGCATATTGACAGATTTATTGGATGAAAAAATTGGTGCTATACAAGGTGGTTCTGCCGTTGTTATAGTAACAATAGGTCCGATAGTAGCTAGTTTGGCTGGGATTGCTACCTCTAATGCTATCAAATAAAATTCCTTAAATCCTGATTTTAAGAGAGTTAAAAAAGAGAAAGAGGAAATTAAATTAAACCTCTAACCGCAAACAAAACACTATTTTCTTAGGAGTACTTAAAATGTCTAGTATTGTTATTTCTGATTTAAATCAAGAAAGCATCTTAACAGATTTATCTGATGAACAAATTAATGCGATACAAGGTGGTATTACACCATTAGCAGCAGCAGCAGCAACAGCAGCAGTAGTATTATTAGTTGTTTATGTAAAAGGTTATGTAGATGGAGCTAAAAGTTGTAAGGCGTAAATAATTAAAGGTATGTAGTAGGCGCTGTCTTCGCACTCAGCGCTTACTACAAGCGACTTTTCAAGCTTTACTTTATCTAATGAACAAAACTAACAAGTTTATGGGAGCAACGCGAAAAAGTGAGATTGAGCTTTAGTTCTCAATTAAACCCCTATATTCGCAATAAAGCTAGGTAATATTAGTTTCCATTTAATTCCACCCAATCAAAATACTCAGAACCCCCACTTATTTAATAAGTCGGGGTTCTAGTTGTTCATAAATGATTTAAAACTGCTATATTACCTTACCCTTCTTGAACAGCCAAATTAAAATTATGCACAACTTCTACTTGCTGAACTTGCTGTTTCAACCATGCAGTATACAAATCTGATAAAATTTTAAAACGTAATTGATTATCCAATTCCTGTTGAATAATTTCTTCAACAAAAATCAAATGAGCGCCTTTTGAAGTAATAATAGGTTTTAAAAGCTGTGGTGCTTTACTTGCAAAAACAGCAGGAGAAATTTCTGGTTTTAAATCTTTACGATGTACTATACCTAAATATCCCCCCTTACGACGTAACTCTTTATCCTGAATATATTGACGAGCCACATCATAGAAGCTCATTTCTTCTTCTTTAATTGCATAATAAAGTTCCAACGCCAAATCTTCGTCATCCACAATCACCTCGTAAATAACTGCGCTGGTAAATTCAAGTTGATTTTCATAAAAATATTGTTCAACTTTATTGCCAAAAAGATGATTCGCTAGTTTTGCAGAAATGACTGTATTTTGAACAATTTTTTCAAATTCATCTAAGGAAAGTCCTTGTTTTTCTAACCATTTCCAAGTATCCGCAGCGCTATTTAGTTGATTTACTAAACGCAAGGTATCTGCTGTTTTCTGAAGTTCTTCTGTCTCTGCTTGGATACCAAATTCAACAGCAGCATTTTCAATAATTTTGCGATTGACAATTCCTTCAATAATATCTGGAATTTTGGAAGATAACTTGACTTGTTGAAGAATTTCTTTGTTGGTAATGCTAATAGATTGTGACATGATATTTTCCTAAGTTATGAACTGATTTATCAATTTTCGAGTATTTCAAGTTTTACCCATCGTAAATTCTCAACCTTGGTAGGTTGATTTTGTCTGTGCAAGTATGGTGATTTAAAAAGTTTGCTCAGAGGTTGTTTTCCCTGTCTTACTTATTACCCAAAATGGTTGTAGATTCTCTCAGGTAAAAGCATCCCAATTTTTAAAAAAGGCTTTTTCAAGAGTTTTCATAGTCCTCTATTAGAGGACTCTAGCTTTCAGGCAGGGATTTACAATTCCTGCTTATTCATGTGAAATTGCTATACTCCTTTTCAAGCATTCTCTAAGAGGAATCTAACATATTTTGGATAATAAATATGACTTTTAAAACATCAACTAAAGCTTTAAATCTCCCTCTTGTAACTTCTTAAATGGGTCTAGTAGAAAATCAATAATCCGACGTTGACGTACTATTACTTCTGCTGTTGCTGTATCACCAGGACGCAAGGGAATACATTTATCTTTACTAGGAATACAATCACTTTTCAGGGAAATTTCTAAGTTATATGCAGCAACTTTTCCATTAGGTGTATCCACCTGTGAGGTAGTAGGAGAAATTTCTAATAATTCCCCTTCAATAATTCCATAATCTTGAAATGGATAGGCATCAAATTTAATTTTTACTGGTAATCCTTTGCGTAGAGAACCACTTTCTGTAGTAGCCATTTGAGCGCGAATAATTAGCGGTGAACCTGCGGGAGCAATTTCTGCTACTCTTGTACCAGCTTGGACAACAGAACCGGGACGTTGAATTGGTAGTTGAAAAACTCTACCTGGAATGGGTGATTTTATCACTCGCTGCTGTGATTGCAACTGCAAGCTATTTATTTGACTCTTAGTTTGAGCAATTTCTGATTGTAACGTTGTCATTTCTGTTTCTAAATTTTTTAATTGCTCCTCGCTTTTGAGTAAAGCAATTTTTCCAGAATGAGTTAAGGTTTGAGAACTTCTTTGTTGTTCTTTTAAACGTAAATAAGCTTGTTCAATTTCTGCCTTTGCTTGGCGAATTGTGCGCTGATAGCTGCTTTTCTGTTCTGCTAAACGGAGATGTGCTTGTTTAATATCCGATTTACTTTGTTCGTATAATTTCTGTCTTTCTTTGGCTATATCTCGCTTATCTACAACATTAATTTCTGCAACAGCACCTTCTTGTTTAAGTTTGCTATAGCGTTCTACCTCTCTTTGGGCGCTTTCTAAACTATTTTCTAATAATTTATTTGCAGTTTGGGTTTCCTCAATACTTTGCTGTGCTTGATTAACTTGTGTTTGCTTTTCTTCTTGTTTTACTTCATAGGAATTTTTGAGCGCGAGAAAATTTTGTTGTGCTTGTTCAATTTGTGCTTGTTTTTCTAGCTCTTGAGCTTGATTCTGTTGACGCTGCGTAGCTAAAGATACTACTAGCTGGTTTTTCAAAATATTTAATTGCGATCGCCTGTTAACTTGTCCTTCTAATTTGTCTTTTCCCTGACGTAATTCTGCCTGAACTAATTCTGAATCTAAAATTAATATTGGCTCTCCTGGTTTGACTAATTCGCCTTCTTTTACGGGAATAGCTGCAACAGTTCCTGCAACTGCACTATCTAATTTTGTTGTTTTACCTTTTGGTTCTAATTGTCCTCTGGCTGTTCCTGTTTCATCTACTTTTGATAACATTGCCCAAGGTAATGTGATGGAAACAAAGATGAATAAAAAATATAGTATTCCTCTTGTCCAAACTATAGGTAAACTATCAAGTAATTCTTTGCTAGCTTCAGACCAATCTTCAGATAATGTCGTTACTTTCTGCGGATAAATACTAGTTGATATATTGTTATTTTCGTATGGTATTTGTACTTGATTATTAGATGAATTAGACATAAAATATTTTAGATTTTAGCTTTGAGGGTGTGAATTACAAGAAGAGATTTATCAGATATTTATCAGATATTTATAAAAAATTATGACGATACTTTTATCTTTTCATCTCTTGGTTAATTATGCAGCGTTATCTAACTGCTGTTGATTCAAATAATAATAATGTCCGCGTTTTGTCATTAACTCTTGATGATTTCCAGTTTCAATTAACACACCTTTATCTAACACTAAAATTAAATCAGCATTCCTGACTGTAGAAAGGCGATGGGCTATTATTAATGTGGTTCTTCCTTGCAAAATTGTGTTGAAATTATTTTGAATGATTCTTTCCGATTCAGTGTCTAAATGAGAAGTTGCTTCATCTAAAATAAGTAACTTGGGATTACCTAATAAAGCCCTGCGATCGCAATTCTTTGTCTTTGTCCTCCAGATAGCATTCCTCCACCTTCTCCTATTTGGGTTTCATACCCCATTGGCAATTTTTTAATAAAATCATCTGCACCTGCTAATCGTGCTGATTCGATAATTTCTTCTAAGCTAGCACTGGGATATCCTAAACTAATATTTTCCCGAATTGTGCCACCAAATAAAAATGTATCTTGGTCAACTACTCCTATCTGTTGACGCAGGGAACGTAGAGATATACTACTAATATCTTGTCCGTCAATTAAAATTTTGCCATCGGTGGCAGGATACAAGCCCAAAACTAATTTTGAAATTGTTGTTTTACCAGAGCCACTACGCCCTACTAGTGCTACCATTTGTCCGGGTTTGATTGTAAAAGTTAGATTTTCAATAATATTCAAATCGCTTTCTGGATGATAGCGAAATGTCACATTCTCAAAGCAAATTTGACCCTGGATTGGTGGCAGAGATTGTCTCACTTGGTGCTGTAAATCTTCTTCTGGTTCTGCATCTAAAACATCGTTAATTCTTTCTACAGCAATCATGACTTCCTGCAATTCGTTCCATAACACTGTTAACCGTTGGAAGGGTCTGATAATATTCCCTACTAACATATTAAATGCTACTAATTGACCAATCGTGAGTTGATTTTGAATCACCAACCATGCACCATACCACAATAAAGTAGTTGTAACTATCGCTTCAATTGTATTACTAAATATTTGCAGACGATTACCGATAACTTGTCCAGAAAAATTGGTTTTAACTTCTTTATTTAGTAGTTCTTCCCAATGCCAGCGTACTGTCTGTTCTATTGCTGTAGCTTTCACTGTTCGCACACCAGAAAGAACTTCAATCAGATAACTACTTTCCTTCGCTACAGCATTAAATATTTCTCGCGAAATTTTCTGTAAAAATGGGGTGGCAATTAATGCTAATAATGCAAAAGGTGGCACGATTATCAATGACAATAAAGCCATTTTCCAACTGTACCAAAACATTAATCCTAAATAGATAACTACAGTTACTAAATCTAAGAGAATGGATAGTGCTTCTCCAGAGAGAAAGCGTTGAATTTTTCTGTTTTCTTGTAGTCTGGAAATAATATCTCCGACATAACGAGATTCAAAAAAATCTAAGGGTAAACGTAAAGTATGGCGAATAAAACCAATAATTAAAGCAACATCTATACGGTTTGCTGTATGGTCGAGAAGATATTGCCGTAACCCAGTCATTGCCACCCGAAATAAGCTAAATATGAGTAATCCTAAACCAACTGCTGTTAAAGTTAATTCTGAACGTTGAACTACTACTCTATCTAAAATCAACTGAGTAAATAAAGGTGTAATTAATCCAAATACTTGAATAAAAATGGAAGCCATAAATACCTCAAACATTACCAAACTATGAGGTTTGATTAACTCAAAAAATTGCCAGAATGGAGTAGTTGTTTCTTTCGCTTCCTTAAAAAATACTGTAGGTTGTAGTAACAATGCGTATCCAGTCCAATCTGCTTGAAATTCCCGATGAGTTAGGTTGCGCTGACCGATCGCAGGGTCTGCAACTATGACATACTTTTTGGTAATCTCGTAGACAACAATGTAATGTTTGCCTTCCCAATGTGCGATCGCAGGTAATTTTTGCTTGGCTAACTGGTTGAGACTGGCTTTGACTGGTCTGGTGTTAAATCCGATACTTTCTGCTGCTGTTGATAATCCCCGCAGAGATGCACCATTGCGATCGACGTTGGCAATATCTCGGATACGATTGATACTAAAGTTCTTACCCCAATACTTGGATACCATCACCAAACAAGCTGCTCCACAGTCGGATGCACTTTGTTGAGCAAAGAATGGATACCTTTTAGTTACACGCTGCCATAAATGCCCTACCTGTTGTGAGGGGTTGGGAAAGTAAGCTTTGCTGACTTTTTTCTCTAGCTTCGATGTTGCTGGAGGAATTTGAGGAGATGGGGAAATAGGAAGAGCAGAAGATGGAATTATGGTATCAGATTTTACTACTAGAGAATTGAGCTTTTGTGCTTGTGTTTGTAAGTAGTCGTAAATTTGCGGATACTTTGTTATCAAGGGTGACAGTGTTTCCTGCGAAATAAAGGCAAGATGTAAGTTGACACTAGCTCTTGCTGTATAAGCTTTAAAAGCAGTTTCCTTAAACAAGGTAAATTCACCAAATGACGCTCCTACCTCCAAGGTTGTAATCAGTTCACCTGCATCATCAAGTAATCTGACTTTACCTGCAAGCACAATATAAATACCTGCTTCAACATCCGTACCTTGCCAAAATTTTCCTACCTTGGGAGTAAGAGATTTAACTTGTTTAAGACAGTGCTGCAAGTCTTCTGGGGAGAGAGCAGAACCTAATGTAGTGCTTAATTGCTGCGAAGACAGCGAATCTGATAAATATTGCGTCATAAAATTCTAAATCTCGAATGAATTTGGATATGTCTTAGATGTGGAATTATTTTTCCGGTTCCAAAAGAAAAAATTCGTTATAATCTGGTGAATTCTCAACTCTAAGGTCGGAGATGGAGATTTTTGCTCCTGAAGTTTTCTCCGTATTTTCACTTTCCGATTGATTGGGTTTGGGAATTGTCGATAATCCCATCTGTTTGAGAACTCGTTTGAGATGGCGATCGCTAACTTCAATTCCCAATTCTTTGGCTAAGTGTTTTCTTAACCAGCTAACTGTCCAACGTCTAAATCCATAACCACAGTCACGGGGACTTTGGGAAAGCAATTCTTGCAAACGTTCTACATATTCCTGATTAATTGCTTTCGGACGACCTAAAGGACAATCTTGCCATTGATGAGCCATTCCAGTTCGAGCAATGTGCATCCAATGTCTGACCGTTGCCGGACAACAACCTAATATTTGACAAATTTCCGTTTGGGTTTTACCTTCATCTGCTAACAACATAATATTTATTCTCTGATGATAGGAGTTGGACAAATTTTCTTGTTGTTTTTGTTGCAAGAATTTGCGTTGAAATGCTGTGAGGTATTTACCTGTTGAAATATTGATAGTATTCACTTCTGTTTGTTCAAAATTGTTGGACATCACAGTCTCATCTGTGTATTTTTGGTTAGGCTTATATCTTGTAAGTTGATAACTTTTAATGCAGCCTATAGTCTGGAGTGAAGATATTTACTAAGCTCATTTTTAACTAATTTAGTTTGATACATTTTGATTGTAAAAACAACTTTTAAGCATCAAATAAATCACAAAAATTTTACATTTAGTACTTCACCTTAATCACTACACTGGGAATAAGTATATTTCCGTATTGGATAAGCACAAATGACCAATTGTAAATCCAAAAGGAATAGAGTATAAAAAATTATAAAACATCTGCATATACTTAAGTAGGTATAAACAATAAATGCGATACATTATTAGACATTTATGGATTTGACAAGCTTGTGTAGGATGGTAATGGGTATAACGAAAACGAAATTGCTTCCATCCCAACCATCACCACAAACCGATTGATGTAAAATCAGCCCAATATAAAGAATTGAGCTACTTTTTATTGTCTCCGAGATAGCTTTGCATCATGCGATTGCTTAATTATATAGGTGCTTTTACAGAAGGTTCTGTTCGCAAATTACTTCTACTATCTAAGGTTGCGGGACGAGCGATCGCTGGCAATACTCCAGTCATCAATGTTCCTAAAGTCAATAATCCTGCTGTCAATTTTGTTGTTAAACGCATAAATTCTCCTGAAAATAGTTGAGAGATCAAGAATAAAATTAGACTTAAATAATAGTAGATGCACTTAACAATGAACTGGGTGTGATGTTCTAATGATGTATATTTCTCAGGCATCCGGGGGTATGCAATTTTTGCAGGAGTAAATCCAGGAAAGTCAATTTTTACCGATTTTTTCCTACTCCGCTTCCCCAATCATAGTAAAAGCTGCCCAATCCACAGGATTTGGATGTTGTTTCATCGTCTTCAACATCGCCTGTCGCAGTGCTTGGGCTTTGTCGGGACTTTTTTGCAGATTTTGATAGAATTCCGTCATTAACTCGGCTGTCGGGGCATCTGGAACCGCCCAGAGCGATACTAAGACACTGGGTACACCCGCAGTAATTAGGGAGCGGGATAAACCAATTACCCCATCTCCAGAAATTCGTCCCCTTCCAGTATCGCAAGCGCTTAACACGACTAATTCGGCATTCAATTTTAAATCGAGGATTTCCCCCGCTGTTAACAAACCGTCACCACCCCCCTCTTGTCCCCCCTTGAAAGGGGATGAAGGGGGGTCGGGTGCTAGAGCTATACCACTATTTAAACCTTGGATATCATCAAATAAACCGTGGGTGGCTAAGTGGATTAATCTGGCTTGGGATAGACGTTTTGTTACTTCGGTTTCCGTGGCTTGATTGCCTGTGAGAGATTGGGTTTTGAATAATTTAGCGATCGCCTTTGCTTCTAGTTCTGCACCAGGTAAGGGAGTTAATTGTTGTGGTGCTTCGCCAATTTTTGGGGATACAGCAGGCATGGTAGGATTACCGACAATTAATGTATTATTTGCCTGGATGGGTTTGTTACCGATGCGTTGTTTCTGTTTGCGGGTTAATTCTAAAACTTGAATTGATGGGGAGGTGAGAATGGTGTGTTTCTCAATTAAATATTTGCCGTCTTTGTCTTGAAGTGCGGGAAAGGGAACCAAGAATAAACTACCTTGGGGAATGAATGTAACTCTAGCGCTAGGGTTTTTGGGTAACAAATCGGCGATAGGGTTAATTAATAATTCGTGGAGACGTTTTAGTTTGTTTTTTGCTTTGGGTGTGTCGGGATTGTAGGACACATCAATACCACGAAAAGCTGTACCTCTGACACCGATAGATTCACGACTGGTGGTGATGAGGTCGTTTAAATTTGTGTTTTCTTTTTGCCACAATGGTTTTAAATCAACTGTGCGGAAGGTGATTTGTCCGGTGGATTTGATAACCCAAATATATAATTCCGATTCTTTGACTTTGTATTGATTATTGATTTTTAATTCGTCGTAAATAATCGAATATTGTACGAGAGTTGTATTTTGTTGTTGAGCGATTTGCTTAATCTCTGCAATATTTGGTGGTGTGGGGGATTGGAATTTAGAATTAGTTGATATACGGGAAGCCAGTAACTCTACAAATGCACGCGCTCTACCGCGTTCGGAAATTTCTAAAGCTGTATCGGTTTTATTTTGGGCAATCAGAACTTGCTGCAAAGTATTGTAGGTACCGCGTTGCGTTTCAAAAATTGAGATTTTATTGTTATCCTTTAGTTCTCGACTCCGCAGGGATTCCCAAACTTTTATGCCTTCGATTAAGGTACTCTCTGCTAAGGGGAATTTTCTCTGCCTGTAGAAAGTGAGTCCGAGATTGTTGAGTGCATTGCCTTCACTGCGAAGGTCTTTAATTTCACGGGCAATTTTTAAACTTTGCTGTTGATACTCAATTGCTTTGGGGTAATCTCCTAAATTACTATAGGCATTACCAAGATTGAAGAGGGAAATACCTTCCCCTTGACGGTCTTTTATTTTTCGTGCGATCGCTAATCTTTGTTGTTGGTATTCAATGGCTTTGGGATATTCCCCTAAAGCATTGTAGACATTTCCGATATTATTGAGGGCATTACTCTCACTTTTGGGGTCTTTAATTTCCCGCGCGATCGCTAACCATTGTTGTTGATATTCAATTGCTTGCCGATAATCTCTCAGTTCATAATAAGCAAGACCGAGATTTCCTAAAGCTCTACCCTCACCGGAACGGTTTTTAAACTTGCGTGCGAGATTTAGGAATTGTTCTTGGTACTTGACACTTTCAAGGAAATTACCGACAGAAAAATAAGCAAGACCCATATTACCTAAAGCATTACCTTCTGTTTGATGGTCTTTGATGTCCCGCGCAGTCTCTAAACTTCGTTGGGAGTAATCAATAGCTTTGGGGTAATCTCCCAAATAAAGATAGTCAAGACCGAGATTTAAGAATGCTTGACCCTGACTTCGACGGTTTTTCATCTCCGTGGCGATCGCCGCAAATTGCTGATGGTATTCCACGGCTTTAGTGTAGTCTCCCAAGGAATGGGAAGCATTTCCTAGATTATTAAGTGCATTACCTTCACCGTCGCGGTCTTTAACTTCGCGAGAAATAGCCAAATGTTGTTGGTGGTAGGCGATCGCTTTTTGGTATTCTGCTAAGGAATGGTAGACATTTCCCAGACTACCGAGAACACCCCCCTCCAGGTCACGAGCTTGAATTTTGCGGGAAATGACTAAGCTTTGTTGATAGTTTTCGATAGCTTGAGAATAGTTTCCCAAGGCTGCATAAGCAAGACCGATATTGATCAGGGTGACAATCTCGCTTTTGGGGTCTTTAATTTCCCGCAGTATTGCCAAATTTTGTTGGTGGTACTCAATTGCTTTCGAGTAATTTCCCAAGGACTCATTCGCCAAACCAAGATTTCTCAAAGCATTACTCTGGGCTTTAGGGTCTTTCATTTCCCTGCCAATTACCAAACTTTGTTGGTAGTACTCAATGGCTTTATTATATTCTCCCAGGGCGCGGTAATTATTTCCCAAATTATTAAGTGCATTACCCTCTCCCCAACGGTCTTTGATTTCTCTCGCAATTATCAAGCTTTGTTGTTGATACTCAATTGCTTTGGGATAATCTCCTAAATAATCATAAGCAATACCCAGATTACCTATCGCTTTACCCTCACCTAAACGGTCTTTAATTTCCCGGTATATTTCCAGCGCTTGTTCCCAAGATTTTATAGCTGCTTGTAAATTTCCCGTTTGAGCTTGTTGTATACCTTGATTTAAAATTCTATCCGCTTCTACCTTTTTTTCGGCTTTGCTTTGCGCTAAAACCTTTGATGTATTACTTAAAATAGGCAAATTTGGTACGAAGGAAGTAGAAAAAATAGCCAAGCAACAAACAAAGACACTTAGACCAACTTTATTTAATCCAACTTTATCAAAACGCATAATCAATAACTCCTCACCATTACAACAAACCAATTGACGTAAAACCAGCCCAATCTTGCGGATTTGGATATTTTTTCATTGTTTCCAAGATAGCTTTGCGGAATGCACTAGCTTTATCCGGATTTTTACTGAAATTTTCCTAAAATTTAACCATTAAAAATGACGTTGCCTGATCACCAATTCCTATTGTTTTATATCTCTGGCTACTTTAGGGGGTATGCAAAAATGGTTTTGAACGAATTTGCATAAATATGTGCTGAATAAATAAATCACATAAAAAAGACGTAGTATAGCTACGTCTAGATGATTTATGATTTGCAATTTCTATTTACTCCCACGAAAAATTAATGTTTTAAAACTTCTTTTCTTGGAAAACAGTATTCGTAACAAATATTTTAACAATTAATCACCGGTAAAAAATAAAAATCAGTATATACACTAAATTAACACCGCGAAAATATCAAATTTATATTTTTTCAATGTCTTTAAAAAAACTAAAAAATATTTTGATTAAATAATAAAGGCTTCGAGAGACAATCCAAAATCTCAAATTCAAAATCTCAAATTCCATCACTCCTGACTAGTCACTATTTAACACCCCATTGATAGTATTCAACAAATCCGACTTGGTAAATGGTTTGGCTAAAAACCCTTGAATTCCAGTACCTGCGGCTTGAGCTAAAGCTTCAGTAGACGCTAATCCACTCATGGCAATAATTTGAACTTGTGGATTTAGCTGTTGTAAAGTCATTATGGTTCTTGCTCCGTCCATTTCTTGCATCATCATATCTATTAATACAAGGTGAATTTTCTTTTGATTTTGAACATATGTTGAAATCGCTTCAATACCATCGACTGCTGTAAACACATTAAAGTTATGACTTTCCAAGGTAGTTTTAATAATTTCACAAATTGCTGGTTCGTCATCTACTACTAAAATCAGTTCTGAGTTGCCGATTTGCACTGCATTTTCTTGTGCTGCTTCGACTGTGGTTTCCTGGGTGCTAGGCAAATATACTTTGAATTGACTACCTTTTCCCAACTGGCTGCTTACTTCAATAAAACCACCGTGGTTTTTAACGATGCCGATGGCAGTTGATAAACCCAATCCTGTCCCTTTTCCTGGTTCTTTGGTGGTAAAAAACGGTTCAAAAACACGCTCGATGATTTTTGCAGGAATACCCGTTCCGGTATCGGTAATTATGACTACAACGTAGTTACCAACTTTTGCCTCGATGTTCATTCTGGTGTAGCTTTCATCAATATACTGGTTTTGCGCCGCAATAGTTATTGTTCCACCATTCGGCATTGCGTCGCGAGCATTGACAACCAAATTCATCAATACTTGATATATTTGAGTTGGGTCTGCGGAAATTGTCAATAGGTCTTGCGGTAGATTTCTTTGAATTGCAATTGATTTGGCAAATGTTCCTTTGGCAAACTGTTCGATATCTTTTAAAAGGTGTTTGACTTGTAATACCGTGCGCTTACCTTCATTACCGCGAGCGAATGTGAGGATTTGCTTAACTATGGAGGCACCGCGTTTAGCACTGTTTTCTAACATCACCAGCATTTCACTACAATCTGGCTCTTGACTGCTCAATTTTAACGGTAGCAGTTGCGCGATCGCTAAAATCGGTGTGAGTATATTATTCAAATCGTGAGCGACACCGCTTGCTAAAGTTCCCAGGCTTTCTAAGCGCTGGGTACGGAGAAATTGATTTTCCAGTTGCTTTTTCTGGGTGATATCGGTGTCTACAGTCAATATTGCTTCGGGGTTTCCAGCTTCGTCACGAACCAGCGTCCAACGGCTAGCAACGATAATATTTTTTACCTGTTTTAGTAACTTTGTGCAATTCTCCTTGCCACGAACCAGTTTCAACAACTTTGTGAAGTGCTTCTTCTAATTCTAATGAAATTTCTGCATATAAAAGCGCGTTGGCTGTCTTGCCAATGATTTCTTGTTTCTTCCAGCCATATATTAGCTCGGCGCTGCGGTTGCAATATGAAATATATCCGTCTAAATTTGTAACTAAAATTGCATCTGTAGTTATATCGAGTAATTGCGCTTGTTGGGCAATTTTTTCTTCGGCTAGCTTGCGTTGGGTAATATCAGAAAACGAAGTAACTGCACCACTAGGAATAGTTTCTCCTGGTAAAAATAGCGGTTCGGAATTAATCAAAATCCACGTGAGTTCTCCATTTGGTTTGTGAATTCCCATCACCGTATCCGAACAAGGTTTACCCGTATGCAAAGCAATCATTGCTGGATGATTTTCACCGGGAAAGGGAGAACCGTCTTCATGGATTGTCTTCCAGCAGGGTTCTACAGAAGTACGTCCCTTTATTTGTTCGGCTGATAACCCTAAAATCTTTTCTGCACTGGCATTACAGGAAATTATAGTACCATCAGCTTGGTGAATTACTATACCTTCATGCATCGATTTGACAACAGAACAATAGCGTTCTTTATTCTCACGCAGTTCTAATTCTATTTGCTTATATTCGCTAATATCTTGAGTAATGCCATAGTAACGACGTAAGTTTCCTTGAGAATCCCGTTCTACCCTGCCACACATAAATACATAACCAATGGTATCATCGGCACGTAAAAGCCGAACTTCAGTTTCGTAAGGGATACCCTGCTCAATGCAAGCCATTACCAGCTGATAAATGCGATCGCGGTCTTCTGGATGTACAATTTTATCGATCAGAGTTGCCACATCAGGAATTGCATCGCCGGGATTCAAATTAATGATTCGATAGTATTGCTCAGACCACCATTTTTCATTTGTAGTCAAATCAGTAGACCAACTGCCCATTTTAGCGATTCTTTGCGCTTCTTGCAGCAGCATTTCGGTGCGTCTTAATTGTTCTTCTACCTGCTTGCGTTGGGTGATATCGGTGATAGTTCCTAAATACCCCGTAATCTCTCCGATTTGATTATAAATTGCCACAGCATTTCCAAACACCCAAGTTACTTTACCAGACGGCGTACAGAAACGATATTCCATGGCAAACTCTCGTCCTTGGGCTGCTGCATCATACCATTGGCGAAAAACTTCTTCTTTGTCTTCAGGATGTAAAGTCTTAGCCCAACCTTCTCCCATCGCTTCTTCTGAAGAAATTCCCGTAATTTCTGACCAGCGCGGGTTGACAAATACACATTTTCCTTGATTATCAGTTTGAAATATTCCTACAGGTACGTGATTGATCAACAATCGAAAACATTCTTCGGCTGAAGTTGTATTGATTACTTTATTCAAGGCAAGCAAATCAACATTGTCGGCATTAAAATGCATAGCTTAAATGCCTTAGTACAAATTTAGGGGAAAATTAATACAGTGATTATACTGGAAATTTTTCATCTAATCATAACTTATATTATTTTTAAATATTTTTAGTCACAAAAAGAGCGTTGCAGAATCCGAGTATGAATTTAGATTTTGAGATGTTTCCGTAGTTGAAAAAGTCGGTGCTTGGATTGTCATCACAGAACAAGGTGCATGATGCAGTACATAATTACTGACACTACCTAAAAAGAATTCGCTCAAACCACGATGACCTCGACGACCGATTACAATCAGTTCAGCATCCCAACTACGAGCAACCTCACAAATCATTCGACTTGGTTCACCTGTATTGAGAATAAATTCAGTTTTGGCACCAGAAGAATTTGCTGAATCACACAAAGAACGCAACCAATTTTCTCTACTTTGCTTGAGTTCTGCCCAATTTTTCAAATTTTTATGGTAAGGGTAAGTTTCAGTTTGCAATTCTGCAATAAATAAAGGTTCAATATAATCTTCATCTACTTCATCTGATGGAAATAGAACTTAAGCTTCCCCGCTCTAAAGAGACGGCGATTTCTGAAGAGTCCAAATACGAACTTTCGTAGGCGCACTTAAAGCACCTCTACTTACTCCACTTAAACTTAATTTAAGTTTTGTAGCTACTTTACGA
>JAAUSO010000275.1 GCA_012033205.1 Richelia sp. SL_2_1
TTTTGCAGATGACCCCAATACTTGTTTAATCAAACTACGGCAATTTGGCGAACTCTTAGCGCAGTTGGTAGCAGCGAGCGTAGGGATGTACGTGTATGATGAACGTCAAGTTGATTTATTACGCCGCCTACGGGATAAGAATATAGTCGTCGGGAAGGTATATCGCTTATTTGATGAATTACGATTTGTAGGTAATAAAGCTAACCACGAACTAGAAGCCGACAGCCGCACGGCACTAAGTGTAACGACCTGCAATACTAATCACTCCAACCTGCAATCAAGACATTTTCAAACCAGGATTATTTGCAACTATAATTACGCTTCAGCCAGGATTAATTGCAACTGAACCAGGATTATTTGCAACCAGCCTGCAATCATCCGTTTCGACCAGGATTAATTGCAACTATAATTGCTAGCATTTTTAAAGAGTGTTTTTAATCCACTTAAAGTGGCAGCCCCGCCGCCAGCATTTGGGAGTGCAACTCACGCGATCGCGCTGGGTCGAGTTGTCCGCGAAACAGCAATTTAATTTCAGACGGTTTAGCATTGAACTGTTCCGCCAAGCCCCTCACGTCATAACCGTGGCGGGTTAGGGTGGGTTCCAAATCGTCAATTTGCTTCGACAAAACTGACTCCACAATAGCCGTCGTAACTGGTTTTTCTCCAAAGAGATATGCTGCCTCGAAAGCTAGTGTCAAATGTTGCTCGATTTGCAGTGGTGTCCTCAAGCGCATAGCGAGTAGTTCAATCGCTTCCACCGACAATATGTCGCTTATTTGAGCATCTTCAGTAGTGCATTTGGATACCAACCATTCAATATATTCTCGTTGGCTACCAACAATACCCTCCAACGAGAAGACCGTTGCCCGATACCCAATTTCTTCCATAGTTGGACGGCGTAAATCATTTTTTAACTTGGGATGACCAGCCAATACCACCGAGAGCGTGCCACCACCATCTTCAACTACTTCAATTAAACGTTTAAGTCCTGTCAGGGTACTGTAATGTAAGTCGTGAGCCTCATCCACAAACAGCGCCACGGGCTTTTTCCCTTTTCTAATCAAATCGCGCAATTCCCGTTCCCGTTTCTCCCCAAGAGAAGGTATTTTAATTTCCTTATCTGTTGATAAATCGTAAAATAAGGCAGCAATAAGTGTCGGCAACGTCGCCCGGTCTTTATCTACGGAAAGCGATTTCGAGACTAAAATCTTGCCAACATTCTCCAAAACCTCAAACAAACGTCGTAAAGTGGTCGTCTTGCCGCACCCAATAATTCCTGTGATAGCAACCAACTTCCCCGAATGAATTGCGACTTTAATATCTTTGAACATTTGCTTTTGGTGTTCTGTTTCGTAGTACCCAGCCTTGGAGAACTCCCTAACCAAACGAAAATGTTCCATGACTTCAGTGAGCATTTTGTTCTCCTCCTCTGTTCGAGTGAAAATACAAACGTACTCGTTCAATAATGATTTTTTTAGTCAAAGTTTCAGCTAGCAACGTATCAATAAATGCCAACTGTTCGGTAGACAATTTAGCCAACGGTTTAGCTAGATAATCCGAAATCGCCCGTTTAGCAAACAATACAGTAGGATAAGTAAATTCTTGGTATGGGTCAGGGTCATTAAAAGGCGTGGCAGTTGGTGTAAGTTCTTTGTACTTATCCACCAGAAATTGTAGATCCGCATTTTTGTCCAAGGCAGCCCGTGGCAAGCCCAACTTTTTAGCCAAATCGGCAATTTTATCTGCCCGTTCTTCGGTTTTGGTTTTCTTGAATTTACGGTAGCGGTGTAGGGGGATAGGACCGTCAACTGGGTAAAATGGTCCGTAGCGCTGGTCGTTAAACTCTACATACAATTCGTTATCAAATAAACCCCACCAAAGCACAACAGTTTCCCCTGCTAAGTCTGGGTTTACCTCATAAGCCACGCCTTCTACCGATACCCTAGCATCGGTTCCCACTTTTCTCCGTTGTGGTTCGCCTCTCATTAGTACAGAATCGCTCCCAACTGCACATCTCCCGTAAGGGAGACTTGGGTGTATTTCGTAACCAATCCTCTATCCGCGAATGCGGTTCAAGTCGATGTAGTTTATCGTTGTAATGCAGCAAATACTGGCGTAACCACAAGTTCGCTTCAATGTCGCTTTCCGGTTCGTGAAAGTGGTAGAGAGTCTCGTGGGCTTCTTTAACCGTCCGGAAAGGTCTTTCTACTTTGCCCTTAGAACGAGCTGTTACCCGACGACCATCCTTACCCGCAGGCATATGCGTAACCAGCTTGATTTTCAAGCAATCCATCACGTTTTGAAATACGTGGCTTTTAGCAATTGGTCCGTTGTCCGTGTAAATCATCTCTGGAATCCCATGAAAGGGAAATCCATCGGTTGTTTTCAGCGTCATCGCATTAAATAAGAAACGCAATGCAGCTTCCACATCCTCCCCGTAAACACAGTGGTATTCTTGGTAACATACACCACTACGGTCATCGACAATGCTATAAAGCATCAGCAATGGATTACCCCTACCCGGTTCCACCCACGATGGCAATTTTACGTGTTTAAGATCGGATGGGCTGAGATCGAAATGCCAACATTCATTGCTGTGAATTGCCTGAAAACGTACCGCAGGCGGTTGCCGAGTCATACGTTCAAGGTCATACCCCCACGTTTTCAAGTAGTAATTAACAGTACTTTTAGTCAATGTGCCCTTGGGCGGTTGGACGAAACCATTAGGTGTTTCCATCCCAAAATCTTCCAACAATTCAATCGCCCGTACTGTGGATACGTGTCGCCCTTTTTTATTGTTAGTACGGATTTTCATTGCGGCGATAACTTCACAGTAACGTTCCATATCAGTCATGGAAAGTTTTCTAGGTGTTCCATTATCTGAGCGGTTGATGGATTTTGGGCGTGATGAGTTACGCAAAGCACGATATAACGTATCGGTTGACACGCCATATAGTGCTGCTGTTTCTTCAATGAGAATTCGACGCTCTTGGCAACGACTAGGCAATCCGTCGAGGCGGTGGCGTAAATTAATAAGTGCCTCTACTGCGATTTGCTTGTGTACCATGTGATTTTTTTATCTCGGCAATATAGTTATAGAGCGTTGGTTTGGAAATTCCCATCAACTTACATATTTCAATGATTGTATATTGCTTATCAGTATAAAGTTTTACTGCTAACTGACGTTTCGTTGAGTCAAGGGCTTTTGGTCTACCTCCCCTATGACCACGAGAGCGCGCTGCGATAAGTCCAGCGGTTGTGCGTTCACGGATTAGATTGCGCTCAAATTCAGCCAATGCGCCGAATAAATGGAAAATCAACCTGCCACTGTTGTTCGTAGTTGTGATGGATTCTTGCAAGCTAGAAAGCCCAATCCCTCGTTTATCTAAGGTTTCCATCGTTTCAATTAAGTTTTTGAGCGACCTTCCTAAGCGGTCGAGTCGCCATACCACCAAGACATCACCAGTTCGCGCTACCTCAAACGCCAATAAAAGTCCAGGTCTTGCAGCTTTTGCACCGCTGATATGGTCTGTGTAAATTTTTTCACAACCAGCTTGCTGCAAAGCATCCATTTGCAGATCCAAATTTTGGTCCTCAGTTGAAACTCGCGCATAGCCGATCAACATACTCTAACCCCAACAAGTAAAAGAACTCGTTACCTAGCAGGATATATTGCCTTTGATATAATTACCGAGTTTCGTTACTAAACTTGATTCGGTTTCTGGTTTGCAATCTGAGTGATAATAACAGTAAAAAAAACGACCGTTTCTTTTCCCTTTATAGTTGCAATTAATTCTGGTTCAAATTGAAATATATTTTTGTAAAGTTGAAGCGTTTTTTGACAGAACTGCTTTACCTCCCATTTGAAGCGACTTTCGGTTAGTTGCAATTAATCCTGGTCGAAACGGATGATTGCAGGCTGGTTGCAATTAATCCTGGTTCAGTTGCAATTAATTCTGGCTGAAGCGTAATTATAGTTGCAATTAATCCTGGTTTGAAAATGTCTTGATTGCAGGTTTGAGTGATTAGTATTGCAGGTCGTTACACTTAACGCTAGTAATTAGCATCATTCTTTTGGGGATTTGGGTTATTCCCTCCCTACGTCCGCTGTCGCCGAAGCAGCAACACAAACGATTAGTTAATGAAGGTTTTATTTGTAAAGGACATTGTACCGATGAGTAAAAAAGCAAAGTACATCCGCGATCGAGTAAGCACCTACGCCCCTGACTTGAGCAAGGCAACCCGCAAGGAATTCGGGATATCTAAAGCCCTGATAGTTAAAGCAATCGAGGGGGATGATAACGCATTAGAACAGATAGGGGATATGGGTAAAACGGGCGATCGCATCCTAACTGTGATGCCTAAAATACGACAGGATTTAACTGACTATATCAACGGGATAAGCGAGTACAACCAATCAGTTGCGGACATCTTGAAGGCAGGTGGTAAAGGTTCGGCAGCAATCAATAAAGCAGGTGGCGATCTAAGCCTAGAGAATACCCGGTATAACAATTTGATTGAGGAATACAAGGAACAGCTTTTCGCCAATTTGGAAGCAGAAGGAGAAAAGCACACAGATTCAATGGATTTAATCAAGTTAAAGGCTTGGATTGATTCACATATGCGGGACGTTACCAGCAATGCCCGCTTTGAAGCTACTTCTAATAAGCCTTATATAGCGCAGATGCAAGCTGATAGGGACTATGAGAAGGAGAAAGCATTACACCTACTAGAAAATGGCTCGGATAGCGACTTAGAACTTATTCCCCACAAGCACTTTACTACAAATCCAGTGGTGCGGATGTGGAACAGTATTAGAGACTTCTTCAGTTAGATAAACAATTCCCCTAAGTCAAAGATTTTGCGGTCACGACTTGGGGGAATCATGTGTAATTAAATTACCTAATATTATTATGATTGATTTTGAATCGGAAGAAAAGCCAATCAGTAATTACCCCACAGAAGAAGATACAGCATTTACACCCGACGAACAAGAAGCAATTAAAGAATACAAAGCCAATCTAACCAAACGAATAAATAAGCATAGAAGCATTTTAAGAGGCTTTGAATCTGCATTTTGGGGTATTACGTCTTATTCCTTTGCTAAGTTTTTAATTCTTGTTTCTGGTAGTAGTGCTTTAGGTTTTGCTGTTGCTTCGGTATTCCTTATCAATAACATTGTTAACCGAGATTGCCTTGATGCATTTCGGCTAGATCGTAATGACGCAGAATGGAAGGTAGAAGGAATGGGAAAGCTATTAAAGTTTGCATTAACTACTATAGGAACCGCATTTATATTATGGGGTTCTATTGGCGAATTTTACCATATTTATAATAATTCAAATGAAACTTATAATAACTTAAATAAAACTGTTGAAGAATTTCAAGCATTACCAACTGACGACCAAAACAAGCTTTTAGTACTTGGTGGGGTTGTTGCAATCGCTGGTTTATACATCGCGGTTGACTCCAAGAGGAAGTAATGAAGAAAAAGGGAGAGCTACCATTGGGAGGGCTGGCTGTAGCAGGACTAGCCATTGGTACTTGCTGCGCGACTTTAATGGGCGAAACCGTTCGCCCATATGACATGGTTGGCGTTAAATTTTGTCCCAAAACAGCAAATATCCGCAAGAATAATTACGAAAAAAGCCAACAACAATTAGATAAAGAATACTGCCAGTACGAACACAAAATGCTGTCTGAAGTGTGGGAGAAAAAGCAATACGAAGCGCTCAAACCACTACCTGAAAACTCATTAATTATAAGAGATATTCCTGCTACAAAAACTACTCATTGGTGGTATTTATTATCTATCGCTTCCGTTGGTGGTGGGGTGCTTTCTTGGGCTATAAAGTGCGAGAAAGTAGAAGAGGACGCACACTACGAATTAGAAGGATATAAAACTCAAATTAAAATATTTGGAGTTAATTCTCGCGAAGAACGAGACTTTAAAACTGATACAGTTCGCAATCAATGGGTAGGGATGAGATTTTATTCCGGGCTGATATCTCAAGAGGGAGTTAATGAACGATTTAATAATCTTAGTGAAGTGGTGTCGGCTACCCATGCCGCAGCTTTAAAACAATTCGATGCAGGTAATTCGGAGATGGATAAAACCATTGCAGAAAACCGTTTAGACGCTGCTAAGGCTGATAAAGAACGGGTAAAATTACAAGGTAAGGGCGGCGATCGCGATACTACCCCAACTAACCAAAACGTTGATGAATTGCGGATGGCAGAGCTTACAAAAGCGCTCAAAGCCCATGAAGATGGTTGGTTATTAGATTTAATTAATTCTGTTAAACCCATATTTTTAATAGGTGATATGGGAAGCGCTAAAACCTCAATGGCTGTCAGTTTGGGGCTGATTCGTGAGAATTTAGGGCATAGAATTCATCGGATTGCTGACAAACATCTTAACGGAGAAAACAGCGACAAATGGAACTTATTAAAGCCCGAATGTAAACATGATAATAACTCATCAATCCTTGAAGCATTGCAAGATCAAATAGAACGGAGAAGCGAAAGAATTAACCAACGACCTACGTCAAAAGAGCAATTTATCCTTGATGAATTTACCCAATTAGCGAAAATTTCAAAAGAAGCGAATGTTCTAATTCCCCTCTTTGTTACCTCCACTTATTCCGATACCAGAAAAGCCAAGGAATTGTTTATTGGTGTTACTCACAGCTTTACTAATGCATCATTGGCGACGGTGTTTTTGAGTTGCGGCAACGCGGATGGTTGATCGAGAAATTCTCGGTAAATGGTGAAACACCAATACCCCGCGTTGTCATTCGCACGGGTCTAAAAGATATGAAAGGCAACAACTT
>JAAUSO010000276.1 GCA_012033205.1 Richelia sp. SL_2_1
GTTAGGAGTTTTGAGTTTTGAGTTTTGAGTTAGGAGTTTTGAGTTTTGAGTTAGGAGTTTTGAGTTAGTTGATAAGCTAAAAAGCCTTTAATTTGTATATTCAAATTTTATTAAAGTCGCCGGTACTCCGCCGTGCAACGGCGGAGCCTGCGGCGACCGGCGTTCCCCGGTCTTGTAGTGCGGGCTGTTGTTAGCCCGCTAGAAAAATACAAATTAAATCGGCGACAATTTAGTTGATGGTTGACATCCACTAACCACTAACCACTAACTACTAAGCACCATCCACTAACCACCATTGTTTAATTATCAAAAACCAAAACTGGGGAATCTGGTTCTCGATAATAGTGAGTCATGTCATCAAATTTACGTAATTCGGAGCGATGCACCGTAAATTCAGGTAAATTATCAGCCCATTGTTGATTTAATTCGGAAAGCATTGTGGCAAAATTGACACGGTTTAAATCCGGTGCAATATCGCCAAAATAACCTAAAGTGACGTGTGCTGTAAAATGATACTGTTGTTCAATTCCCAAAGCTATCAGCTTGGGATTTTGATAAATGGCTCGACGCAAGTTAATGATTTGTTCATAACTATTTTGATCCAAAGGGACTAAACAAACTGCTATAGCCCTTGGCATCAGCATTAATCCTAAGATTTGCCATTTTGGAGGATTCTTTGCAGCCACAGAATTTTGATATTGTTGAAAAATATCACTAAAGCATGACCGTAACTGTTGATCAAAATCGGGATTTTTCCGCTAGCGTCGCGGTAAGCATTGTCCCAAATTAAATCAGCTAAAGTCAAATGAAAACTATCAGGAGGTAACGGAATAATTAAATCGGAACAACAAGGTAACTGCAAAAGTTCCTGTTGATAACCCCGCAACTTCGAGCAAAAACTAGAGTTGATTGAATCTTCTTCCCCATGGGGTGGGGTAATTAACGTATACCCAGGAAAAGATGCAGCCTTTCTTTTTCCCCCTGGGTGTGATGCAAATTTAGGAGATTCCTTCAGATGCTGAACTTGAGAAGTATAAGCTTCCGGCAACGTCATCCGCGCCACCCGATTCATGTAAGTTTGATAATTATCGTCCAACCTTGATATCCTCTCGCACTCCGATAGATAAATTGTAGGCAAAATCACCCAATTTAACCAAGGTTAAAGGTTAAAGGTCAAAGGTCAAAGGTTAAAGTAAAGTCAAAGGTTAAAATTCCCGCCCTCCGGTGGTACTAACTCCTAACTTTTCCCCCCATCTCCCCTTGTCCCCTTCCCATCCCTCTTCGACTATGCCAATCTACATTTACTGGGGTGAAGATGATTTTGCGATGTCTCAAGCAATCGCAAATTTACGCTCTCAAATTCTAGATTCTAGCTGGAGTTCGTTTAATTATACGACTTTTCCCCCAGAGCAAAATAATGCTGCAATTGAAGCGCTAAATCAAGCGATGACACCACCTTTTGGGGCTGGTGGGCGTTTGGTATGGTTAATAAATGCCAGTATTTTTCAGCAATCTGATGAAAAGGTATTATCAGAGTTACAGCGGACTTTACCAGTAATTCCGGAAAATTCCCACTTATTAATTACTCACTCCAACAAACCAGATGAACGGCTAAAATCAACGAAATTGTTGAAAAAATTTGCCCAAGTTCGGGAATTTGCACTTATACCACCTTGGAAAACTGATTTATTAATAAAATCTGTCAACGATGCCGCAAATTCTCTGGGAATCAAATTAACTGCTAATTGTGCGGAATTTTTGGCAGAGGCTTGCGGTAACGATATTCGCTTACTTTATAACGAACTAGAAAAATTACAGCTTTATTTACTCGATAGTAATAAACCACTAGACGTTGATACTGCTGCTCAATTAGTCAGAAATGAAACGAGAAATAGCCTACAGTTAGCGGGTGCTATTAGAATGGGAAATACTGCCCAAGCATTAAATTTGGTTGCGGATTTGATCAATTCTTCCGAACCTGCTTTGCGAATAGTTGCCACTCTCATTGGTCAGTTTCGCACTTGGTTATGGATTAAAATTATGATGGAAAGTGGCGAACGTTCTTCACAAGCCATCGCAATCACTGCTGAGGTTCGCAATCATTACCGCATTAAATATTTACAGCAAGAAATTCAGTTTCTTTCGGTGCAGCAACTAGTATCCTGTTTGCCCATACTACTTGAATTAGAAGTGAATTTAAAACAAGGAGCCGCACAACTTTTAACACTCCAAACTAAAGTTATAGAACTGTGCCAAGTATGTCAAAAAAAATGACAATCAATATATTTATAGGCATCCGGTTTGACTTTTGTATGCCCTTCGGGCACGCTACGCGAACGCGAACCGTGGCAAAGCCTTAATTATTTGTGTAGGGAGGCTTTCTTGCAAGACGCTTTGATGATTCTAGAAGATTAAAGTGTACTGAGTTTTTTCAATTTTCAAGTAGGATTCCTATATTATATATTTGTTATATATTTATTAAATTTTACTCATCTTTTTAGGGAACAACTACCACGGGAAACAATTCAAAGTTATTAACATCTTATTACTGTAGTTAATTATCACAAAGTATATGAAGAGAATTACTCATTATTCAAAGAGGATTAACATAACTCGAATACTTTCTAAATCTGCTGTGGTAGGTGTTATAGCTACTCTAACTATCGTTGCTAGCAGTATAGTTTCGAGTTCAAAAGTTAATGCTCAAACTCCTTCACCTGTTGATAGCGATGAGATAACTAAGTACTCTAGAGCTTTATTAACAATCGAACAAAACCGCCTTCAAGCATTTGACGAAATTAAGAAAATCTCTGGAGGTAAAGACGTTCCTGCAATTGTTTGTAACCAACCTAAAACGATAGAATCTCTATCACCAGGAAAAACTAGAGAGATTGTCAGAGAATACTGCCAAAGTTCTCAAACAATTGTTGAAAAGAATGGCTTAAGCATCGAACGGTTCAACAATATTACTTTAAAATTACAAAATGATGCAAGTTTAAAAAGGCAGATTTATAATACTTTAATTCGCCTACAAAAAAAACCTAATTAGACCTAGGCTATATTTAAACAAACAATCATATTTTCCGCGTGAAAAATAATACCCCCAGAATTTATGGGGGTGTTAAATGTTTTTTGATTTTAAAAATTAAATAAAAATTAAATAAAAATCACGTGAATTCGACAAATAAAAAACGACGACTCATAAGTCCGATTTTTCATTAAAAGTTTTCTCTAATCAAATAAATTTGATCAAAACCCGACTTCTTACAAATAGTGATTAGGCAATATAAAATCTTTGCTGTTTAGCACGAATATTTTTAATGTGCTTTTTTACGGTATTAACAGTAATATAAAGCTTGTTAGCAATTTGTTTATAGCTTGATGTAGCTCGATAGAGGCTCCAAATTTCTGCTTCACGCTGCGTTAAATGGTATTTATTTGCTTCAGATAAGGCTGCATTTTTTAATGTTTCGTAACGATTTTCGATTGTGACTAATAAATAAGGTTGTTTAGTTAATTCTAGATTCAACCATCTTACTCTTAAACGAAACATTGCCGACTCATCGACGAAAATATCTTCTAACCATATTGTTTGATTTTTGGTTTGATTTTTGCTCGATAACTCACAAAAATTGCGAATTAAAGATGTTATAGAATTTTGATTTACACTGTCTAATTGCTCGATATGACTACAAATACTGTAAGCACTAGCATTGCAATGAACTACTTCGCCAGTTTCAGTTAAAATTAAGATACCATCTTCAATATTTTCGATTATTTGTAGTAAAAAGGAAGTTGTTCTAAATCTCTAGTTTTTTCTGATTTTGCTATGGTTGTTAGAGTTTTCATAAGTTTGCGATTTATATCTTGATAATTGATAAACCATATTTGTAATCGCAGCAATTTAATGCGTCACTTACAAATGGCGATGAACGCAAATATTACAATTATTAGATGTTAATTTTTTAGCCTTGTGAGACTTGATAATTTTTTATACAGCTTGACGCTAATGTATTTCGGATTTTGTTAGCGAATAGAATCTCATAATTAGAAGTCGGGTTTTTACAATAATTGTCTTGTCTCACGAGATATTTAACTTAAAAACCCGACTTCTCACCCCACGACAAATCAAAAAGACGTTGCATTGCAACGTCTCTACATAGTTTTTTATAATTTGATATGTCTGGAATCGCTAAATTAACCCCAGACAAAAACTTTTGCTTCAAAAGGACCTAAATCGATCATGATACCATTATCACCAGCTTCTACATCGTAATTAGCTGTCCATTCGTGCCATTTACCGGCAGCAGGGAAATTAGGAACTTGATAACCAGCTAAGAAATTTTCCGAGAAGTTGGCTACAACTACTAAACGAGAACCTTCATCGTTCCAACGAGTATAAGCTAATACTTTTGCTTCGGGATTCTCGTGGATAAAATCAATATTTTCGGTGTATAAAGCATGATTGTTTTTACGCAGGTGAATTAAACCTTTGTAATATTCAAACAAACCTTTATTCAAATCATTTCCTAATAATCCCCACTCGATTTTAGATGATTCTTGAGTCTGGGGTTTGTATTCACCAAATTCTTGTCCCATCCACAACATTGGTACACCAACTGCTGTCATTAGCAGCGCTGCTCCAAATTTGAGTCGATGAAACGCTTCTGCATCAAAAATATTGCGATCGCCCAACTCTACCATAATTCTATCATGGTCATGGTTAGTAATATAATTAACAACATTTGTCGCACCCAGAAAACCTTGACGCTTACAATCGATGACATCTTTAAGTTGTTCTAAATCGAATTTATCACCACAAATATGTTCTCGTATGCAATGATAAAAACTATCATGCCAACAACCATCCATTGGACCATCTACATTGGTAATACTGGGAGTTTCCGGAATATGTTCAGCAATGTTATAAAATGGTTTTGTACCTGCGGTTTTCTTAGCTTCATTTACTATCCAATGCATGAAATCATAATTAGCAATTTGCCGCGCTGCATCGTAACGAATGCCGTCAATATGATATTCTTCAATCCAGAAACGTATTGTATCACCGATAAATCTTCGTGCTGGATAAGTATTTAAATTATCATCATATTTTTCGTAATTAAATTCCGGTCCCCAGTTATTATCAGGGTCACGGGGTTGATGATGATACCAATAATCATGGTCTATTTGTGTTAAGGGAGATGATGCTTCTGAATGGTTATAAATACCATCTGTAAACACACGAATTCCTCTTCCATGACATTCATCAATTAATCTTTTTAAATCTGCTGTTTTACCGTAACTAGTTTCCGTTGCAAAAAAATGACGTGGATTATATCCCCAACTGTAATCACCAGGATATTCTTTAATTGGCATCAATTCAATTGCATTGATTCCTAATTCTGTTAAATAATCTAATTTTTCAATCACGTGTTGATATCTTCCTCGTGGATATTTATCATCTTCTCCACCAGAAAAATCCGCAACGTGCAATTCATAAATAACTAATTCATGGTCTGGAGGTAAAGGTTTATCGTCATTTTGCCAAACATAGGTATCGACAATTCTTTTTCCATCTTTAATATGGATAATTCCATTTTCATAACCACCTAATGCATCAATATCAGTTGCATAAGGATCAGTTACTTCTACCCATTCATCTGGTTCAAAAAACCAAGACTTAGTACGTACTTTAAACTTATACTTATAATCACCGTCTTCTAAATCAACTTTAACCCGAAAATAACCATCTTGATCTTTTTTCATGCTAATTGGTTCCCAATCATAAAAAGAACCAACTAAAGCTGCTTCTTCGTTATAAGGAGCAAAAAGATTGAATTCAATGGGCTTTGCCATATATTTCTTTAAAACCTAAAAAATGTAAAAAGTAGGTTTAGAAAATAAACATATCTTAATTCTGCTGCTGAAGGGCTAATAGTTCTTATGTAAATAGCTATCGGCAGTTACCGAATAAGAAGTATTGTTTAATTACTCGTACCATGTAATTATTTTCTGCTTTTAATTTAATAAAGCAATCTTTCGTCGGGAATAATTTCAGTAAGTTTGACTATTTCTGAGGAAGTATGGTTTTATTCACCAGTTAGATATTATGATATTTTTAATGTTATCAACATGATTCAATTCAACAAAGAACACTTACAAACAATCTTTACTCATGCACAAAACACCTATCCCGAAGAATGTTGCGGTGTGATATTTGGTCATATAGATTGCGATCGCAAAACGGTAGTTGAAGTTATCCCTACCCAAAACGCTTGGAATCGAGAAACAGCGGGTGATTTTGCCGATGATAATATAAATAATCGTCCTATAGATGATATAGATGATATAAATTATAGTAAAAGACGCAGATATACCATAGCGCCCCAAGATATGTTACAACTACAAAAATCTGCTAGGGAACGCAATGTTAATATAATTGGGATTTTTCATTCCCATCCCGATTATCCAGCTGTTCCTTCAGAATTTGACCGTAGTTATGCCTGGCAAGAATATTCTTATATCATCGTTTGCGTACAAAAAGGTCAAGCAGGTGACGTTAACAGTTGGGTACTTGATGATAATTCTCAGTTTCAACAGGAAGAAATTAGGGAGTTAGTTGACAGTTGACAGTAATCGGCTTAACGTATTTAAAAACCCGTGCAGACGGGTTTCGTTTGTGTAGCTGCGGTTTAAACCGCCAGATAAAATATGAAATTAGACTTTTCAAACATCCTTTTAACCTTCGACCTTCGACCTTCGACCTTTAACCTTCGACTTCACCTTGACCT
>JAAUSO010000006.1 GCA_012033205.1 Richelia sp. SL_2_1
ATTATTTTTTCGAGATATTTAACTGAAAAACCCGACTTCTGATTGTTAGGAGTTGAGAAGTCGGGTTTTGAGGATAATTATTTTTTTCGAGATATTTAACTGAAAAACCCGACTTCTAAGTCTTGCAAATAGTACACTGAAACTATTGACATATAAACTAACTTACTCGCACAAATGTGAACCCGCTTGTAAATTAGGCTTTTTTTATTTAGAGGTAATAAACTACTTTATCGTAACGTCCATATTGACCTAAAATTCTACACGGGGAGACTGCAAACTCTCACCGAGAATTAATCAAAGCTTTAGGAGTACATCTGTGGACTTATCTCGTATCCCATCTCAACCAAAACCCGGTTTAATCAATGTTTTAATTGAAATTGTCGGTGGAAGTAAAAATAAATATGAATATGATAAAGATTTACAAGCTTTTGCTTTAGATAGGGTGCTTTATTCATCAGTGCAATATCCTTATGACTATGGTTTCATACCAAATACTTTAGCTGATGATGGCGATCCCCTCGATGGTATGGTAATCATGGATGAACCAACCTTCCCCGGTTGTGTAATTGCAGCACGACCCATCGGTATGTTAGAAATGATTGATGGTGGCGATCGCGATGAAAAAATTCTTTGTGTACCAGACAAAGACCCACGTTATGTTAACGTGAAATCACTCAAAGATTTAGCTCCCCATAAACTTGATGAAATCGCAGAATTTTTCCGCAGTTACAAAAACTTAGAGAAAAAAGTCACCGAAATCCTTGGTTGGCAAGATGTAGATAAGGTAGCACCTTTAGTTGAACAATGCATCAAAGCAGGTAAAGAAAAAGGTTGAGATACCGAGTAAGGAATTACCTAAAATTAAATCAGATATTTCCATCAAGTTTAATTTTTCCTGCAATTACCCCTTTCCCTTAAAAGCTAATTAAACAATGCAGCGCACGCTTCTCCTAGCCAAAATTCACAACTGTACTCTCACCGAAGCTAATCTCAACTATATGGGCAGTATCAGCATAGACCAAATACTTTTGGATAAATCTGGTATTTTACCTTACGAGCAGGTACAGGTGGTGAATATAACTAACGGTGAGCGTTTTGTTACTTATGCAATACCGGCAATAGCCGATTCCGGAGCAATTGAGCTAAATGGGGCTGCGGCACGTCTAGCCATAAAAGGCGATCGCTTGATTATAATGTCTTACGGGCAGTTAACTCCGGAAGAAATTTCAAGTTTCTCTCCTACAGTTGTCATCGTAGACGACAAGAACAAATTGTTAGAAGTCAGACACTACGATGAGCTGCTCGGTAAGACAATTATCTAAAAAAAATGTCAAATATACAGCCGTCAAAGCATCATCCAGATGTTAGCGAATCCCCAAAAAAATCTGCTTCTGAGCAAACCGATCAATTTTTAGTCAAATTTTGGGGAGTACGAGGTTTAATTCCTACTCCAAGTCAAGAGACTAATGTTTATGGAGGTAATACTGCTTGTGTAGAAATGCAAGTCGGGGGAAAGAATTTGATTTTTGATGGTGGTACTGGGTTGCGAATGTTAGGAAAAACTGGTTACAAACACAGCAAGAAATAGTAGTCCATTTATTTTTTACTAACGCTCAAACAAACCGGATTCAGGGTTTTCCTTTTTTTGCTCCTGCATTTGCACCCCAAAACTATTTACATATTTATGGTACTGCTGCTTCTAATGGAGCATCAATTAAGCAATCACTTTGCGATCAAATGTTATTACCCCATTTTCCTTACCCTTTACAAGTCATGCAGTCACAACTGCAATTTTATCATTTGACTCCGAATCAAGTGGTGGCTATTGATGATGTAACTGTACAAATAGGGTTAATTAATAATATTCAAAAATCTATAGGCTATAAAATTACATGGTCTGAATATAGCGTTGCTTACATCACTGATTTACAATCTAAAATAGATGATTCAGATGTTGAAGGTGTAATCAGATTAACTCAAGGAGTAGACTTACTAATTGTAAATCCTAACTACATTTCCTCCGATTTTGGCGACTCGAAAACACCAATTGATTCCTATTGGGAAAATGCTCTAGATTTAGCTCGTACAACGGGTGTTAAAAAACTTGTATTTTCTAATCATCATCCAAATCATCACGATGATTTTTTAGATAGAGTTCAAGCTGCCCTTAAATCTGACTTGGAAAAAGCCTCTTTAGCTCGTGAAGGTATGGTTATATCTATTAATTGATTGAAACGAAATATTCATTCCAATTCATGACTAATTTTCATTAATTTTTATGGAGTTTGCTGCGGATAATCCAATAACTTATTGATAAAGCAAAAACCGCGATTGCCAAACCAATTACTTGTATCCCGTCTGTTTTATCTAAATCTAAAATAATAATCTTTCTGGCTACTGCAATCAAGGAAGTCCCAATTACTAATTCAACATGAATAACATTTTTTCTCAGATAAGCAGTAATATTTTCTAAAATTTCTAAAGCAATTAAAACATTTAAAAATAGTCCAAAAGTTGTAAATAAATTATCATTAAAATTTGGTTTATTAATATCCCAAATTAATATTTTGTTTACGACATAAATTGATAAATCTATAATTGCAAAGAATATGATCACCACCATAGTAATTGATAACAGCTTGGCAATGAGTTCTTCAATCTTTTCAATCAAATACAAACAATTTTCATTACTATTGTATTTCCGAATTGTTCTCAAGAAATTTCTCATGTTTCATGCCTTGTAATAAAACAATTACCAGTTACATTAATGAATGTTATTTGTCATGTGAAAACAAATACAATCAAGTCAGAATAAAGTACAGAAATGAAAATCTTACATTTATAACTATAAACAATCATTGGTACATTAATCTAATAATTTTAAATCACCCTGACCTCAAACTACGAGAAAATATCAAGGATGAACCGTCGTAACTTTTTAAATTGGGTTAGTGTTGGCACGATAGCAACTTCTTTACCCATCGCGATTGCAGCTTGTTCCTCAAAAGAAACAACGCATACCCCACAACCTCAAGAATGGCAAAATGTTGGTACTTCTAATCAATTAAACGCGAATGGTAAACTACTTGCAAAAAATACATCCGTCGGAGAAGTATTAGTAGTCAAAACTTCCCTTACTAATAATTTAGTTGCGGTTAACCCTCGCTGTACCCATGCAGGTTGTACCGTCGAATGGAAAAATGATACTAATAAATTTGTTTGTCCCTGTCATGGTTCTGAATTTGCGATTGATGGTAAAGTTATAGCCGCACCAGCCACAACACCTTTAAAAACCTATGCAGTCAAAATTGATGGTGATGCAGTTTTGATTCAGTAAATAGCGTCAGTTCAAAAATTTATTTTTGCTTGGGGGAAAGCTTTAAAACCTCTAGTAAAATCATAAGTTGGGTTTTTGAAGATAAATATCTGTAATACAAGATAATCTTGATCAAAACCCGACTTCTGTGTTTTTCCTCCATGAATACTATCGGACTTATAAGTTTTATAAATTTATTTGAATTATCTATACTTTTATTAACAAAGCTAATTGATAGTTTTTTAATCAAAAATATTGATCAAAATTGACTTAAATAGCGTTGAATACCCATATTAAGGTAGAATTACCAACATATTTAGCTCAATTCCAAATTGACAACTAAAAAATATCTGTAGCAAAACTTACTAAAAATTCTATAAGGATACGTTAAGTTAAGTTTGCCGTAAATGTAACTACAGCTACTTCAAAATGCGGCTAGAACAATTGCAAGCCTTCTTAGCGATCGCCGATACTGGCAGCTTTCAAAAAGCAGCACACCAATGTAATGTTACCCAATCTACAATCAGTCGTCAAATTCAGTCATTAGAAGCAGATTTGGGATTTGAATTGTTTCACAGAACTAGTCAATCTAAATTGACTTTAGCAGGTGAAGCTTTATTACCTCGCGCCCGTAAAATTTGTTTAGAGTGGCAAACTGCGAAGCAAGAAATAACCGACTTGATATCAGGTAAACAGCCAGAACTTTGTATTGCCTGTATTCCTTCCGTATGTGCTTATTATTTTCCACCTTTATTGCAATCATTTTGCAAGCAGTACCCTGATGTGCAATTACGGGTAACATCATTAGGTAGCGATAGGGCATTGAAAGTTCTGAAAGATGGACTTGTGGATTTAGCAATTGTCATGAACAATCGTTTTCTTACCATGAGCAAAGAAATGGTTGTGCAAACACTTTATGAAGAACCCATAGAAGTTTTAACATCAGCCAATCATCCATTAGCTGAATATGAATCCATTCCTTGGTTGGAATTAATTCGGTATCCTCAAGTAATTTTCAAAGAAGGTTATGGAATGCAGCGGTTAGTACAAAATCAATTTGATCAAACTGATGCATTACTCAAAGCAGCTTTAGAAGTTAATACCTTAGATGCTTTCCGGGGAATAGTACGTCAAGGAGAATTAATCGCTTTATTACCAAGTTCAGCATTAATTGAAGCGCGTTTTGACCCCAGTCTTGCAGTTCGTCCTTTTTATATTAACAACAATGGTTCTTCCGTCAACCGTGTATATTTAACTCGTCAAGTAGTAATGGTAACAACCCAAGACCGATTACAAATTCCTCCCATTGAGTATTTTTGGAATCTAGTTTGCGAACATATACCAAAACAGGTTAAGGGATTTTAGATTTTGGATTTTGGATTTTGGATTAGGAGTTAGGAGTTAGGAGTTAGGAGTTAGGAGTTAGGAGTTAGTAATTAGGAGTTAGGAGTAAGCTTATAACTGATAACTGATAACTGATTTATGAGCAATTCATTTAGAGATTTACTTAAAAAAATAGGTAGTGGGGAACATACAAAAGAAGATTTAACTCGTGGTGAAGCAAAATTAGCGACTAAAATGATGCTTTTGGGTGAAGCAACACCAGCACAAATTGGCGCTTTTTTAATTGCACACCGCATCAAACGACCTACTAGTGAAGAATTAGCGGGAATGTTGGATGCTTACAGCGAACTTGGACCAAAATTACCAGCAATCAACCATCAGCAACCAGCTATAGTTTTTGGTATACCTTACGATGGTAGAACCCGCACTGCAGCAATTAGTCCGATCACAGCTTTATTATTAGCTTGTTCTGGACAAAATGTGATCATGCACGGTGGCGATCGCTTTCCCACAAAATACGGACTTTCGTTAGTAGAAATTTGGCAAGGTTTAGGTGTTGACTGGACAAAGTTAGAATTGCCCAAAACTCACCAGGTTATGGAAAAAACCGGAATCGGTTTTGTTTATACACCACTGCATTTTCCCCTAACAACAAGTATTTGGGAATACCGTGACCAAATCGGCAAGCGTCCACCTTTTGCCAGTATGGAATTAATTTGGTGTCCTTATGCTGGTGATGCTCACATCGTTACCGGGTTTGTTCATCCACCGACAGAGGAAAGGTTTAAGGCAACTTTATGTGACATCGGAATTACTAAGTTTACAACGGTAAAGGGTTTAGAAGGTAGTTGTGATTTACCACGCGATCGTACCGCGATTATCGGTTTGGGAAATGGTACAAATCCTATAGAAAGATTACTTTTGGTTCCTAGGGAATACGGCTTTACTACTCAAAATGTACCTCTGGGTAGTACTGAAGAATTATTATCAGAAATGAAATCAGTCTTGCAAGGTAAACCATCAGCATTGATGGAAACAGCATTATGGAATGGCGGGTTTTATTTATGGCTTTGCGGAATTTGTAGTGATATGTCTTCCGGTTTAGCAACAGCCAAAGAATTATTTTACTCTGGTGCGGTGTTAACAAAACTTCAAGAATTGCAACAAGCAATTAACTCAATATTATAAATTGGGTAATTGGTAATGGGTAATGGGTAATTGGTAATGGGTAATTGGCAAGTCCCCATGATTCATTAAGGGGCTTGCATCCTTTTTTCTTCGGGGTAGCAGAGCGCTTCGCTTTCAGAAAGACATATCCCCAACTAAACTCCCCATAAAAAACGCCTTCTTCAAGCTTTATTATTTGTGATTAATTCTGTTATTCTCCCAATTCCCCATTCCCAATTCCCAATTCCCAATTCCCAATTCCCAATTCCCCATTTTCAATTCAGAAGTCAAGACTCTAAATATACAATTAAATCAAACTACATCAAAAACGCTTTTGCCAGAACCTTGGCAATGCGTAAAATTTACAATTCAATAAAACCAAAACACTGATCATTAGCGTAGACTAAGGATTACGGTAGTACTAAGAAGGGATTTTTAATGATAAATAAATTTTCACTTCTGAGCAAAGGTTGAACTATAGTGTATTAAACGGCATGGAAAGTTAAAAATACAATAAAAATACAATTGTGTGGTTAAGTCTTACTGCCTACCAAGACCAATTTATTATAGTTGAGAAATAATACTGACTCGATGACAGGCAAAAACGCAAGACAGAATGCATTTCTGCGGCTAGTGTCTGGTAAGGAATTAGAAACAGTTGAGCAACGCTACTCGCTAATTCCAACTTCAGAGGCAGTAATTGGACGCGATCCTCACTGTCAAGTTGTATTAGATGCATTACAGTATCGCATGGTATCTCGCCGTCATGCGGTGATTCGCCCTTTAAGTTTATCCCCCGATGGTGAAATCAGTTGGATACTCTGCGACTTAAATAGTGCTAACGGTACCTATCTAAATGGAAAACGCTTGCAGGAATGCCAGCAAATTTTTCCTGGCGATCGCATTACTTTGGGGTACGATGGACCTGATTTGGTTTTGGTAGCGAAATCGTCGAACGAAAAACAACCATTTCTAATCATACATCTTTCCATTCCACTTCAAATTCCTCAAACTATTCCAAACCAGACTCAGTTAGCTTCACTCAATTATTTCCCATTATTTCTACAGGTAAAGATTTAACTCGCAAAGCTTATCTAATACCTGGAATTTTAACGGTGATATTTGTAGTACTAATGTTTGCCACCGTAGGAAAACCCGAAGCAAACCAAATTATAGTTGCTGTTTATATTGCCTTTGCCGCTTATTATTTTATTTATCAGTTGTGTGGCAAGCATAAACCTTGGTGGGTTCTATTAGGGGTAGGTTTATCCACAACTTTAATTTTACTTAGTCCCCTATTAGATTTATTTATTTTTATATTTCGCGAAATTTTACCCGGTAGTCTACCTTCTGGGCAAGAATCAATTACCTTTACTGAATGGCTGGTGCGGATGTTTTTCGGTGCTGGTTTGATGGAAGAACTACTCAAAGCATTGCCAGTTGCCGGTATATATTTTATCGGTTTAGGATTGTCTTCCCCTTGGCGAGAACGTGTCGGACTTTGGGAACCTTTAGATGGAATATTGCTGGGAGCAGCTTCTGCTGTCGGTTTCACCCTACTGGAAACACTTGGTCAGTATGTGCCAGAAGTTACTCAGAATGCAGCAATTCAAGCAGGAGCAGAAACAGGTCAATTAGTCGGGTTACAACTGCTGATTCCGCGAATTCTCGGTTCTATCGCTGGACATATGGCTTATAGCGGATATCTCGGCTATTTCATCGGTTTAGCCGTACTTAAACCAAAATTAGCAGGACAAATTTTATTAGTTGGCTATCTTAGTGCCTCAGCGCTTCACGCTTTATGGAATGCAACTGGTGCTATCAGTGGTGTATTTTTAGTAGTCGTAGGTGTATTATCTTATGCTTTTTTAATGGCTGCAATCCTTAAAGCAAGAGCGCTTTCACCTAATCGCGAACAAAATTTCGCTACCCGCTTTTTCGGAAAATAACTAATTGGTAATTGGTAATTGGTAATTGGTAATTGGTAATTTTACTCTTCCCTCTTCCCTCTTCCCTCTTCCCTCTTCCCTATTCCCTATTCACTGATATATGTCTTTTGATAGATGAGGCTGGAGAACAAACTATCATATCTTTTAAATAATCATGGATAAATCTACCCTAAGAAATAAAAATTACAGAAATAGCATCGCTCCAGCCATCGCAAAAGTAAATTGATTGCATTGGCTTTGCAAATAAAGTAGAAAATGGCGGCAAAAGTTTTACTCTTCTGCTTGAAAGGTATTTAACTGATTTAATGCATGATAAGCAATCGTTAAACCAACTTTTGCTTGTTCAATTTCTGATAAAGCTGCCCATTCACGATTATCCTCTTGATTGTAATTAGCTAGAGTTGATTCTACTTTAGGATGGGAACCACTTCTAGTTGCATAAGCTAAGGGACGTGCTAAAACCATGATGTCGTCAACTTCTAAACTCGGCAATACAGCTTGCACGCATTCAATCAGTTGTTCTGTGATTGACTGTTTTGCATTGAAAATTTCTGCTGCTTTCTGAGCAATCAAGTTGATCCAATCTTTTGGCATACTATTACAAAACTCTTTTTGTAAATTCTTTTGCAGCTTGAGTGCTATTGTTTGATTTGTATTACAATTGTAGTGTGCCGAACTCTCGACCTTAGACCAAAGCGCATCTAATTGGTTGTGAAAAGCTTCACAGCGTGTATCTAGTTCCTCGTCTAGCAAAGCCTGCATCGGGAATTGCTCTTCTATTTGATTAAAATAAGCTTGGGTATCGTCTTCGTAAGAATTCCAAGGATAAGTATTATCTTCTGGTTCAAGTAAAGTTGTGAGTAAATCCCATTCGATTTGAGAAAGGGAATTGTGAGAATTTGTTGAACCTTGCATTTTGTCAGCCATGTGTTGTCTCCCGGTGAATGAATTAGCGGTATTGACAGCTACAGCACCCAATATCTGGTTTCCGCAAACTGAAATTTTCTTTTATCTACTGTTATAACTTTTTGATTTGACGTAGCAACGTAGAGTCTATGTTAATAGTTAAAAGAGGAATAGTACCAATTTGATAAATATCTAATTTTCAATCCGAAATTCCCAAGTTTGACTTTTAGTGCTACCAAACTTCAAATGCATTCCCGATTCTAAAGGTACTTCGCCTCTGTAGATTTGTTGCCAGCCACCGGAGCGTAAAATCCAAGTCGTACCATAAGTGGATAAATCTTGTAAATAGTAAGTTTGCACTTGAGTATTACCGACTAAACTATTACGACATAAAATTTCAGCGTGACGTTTGGAAACTGAAGGTTCTCGGATTACAATATCATTTTCTCTAGTGCGACCGATGCGAGTAACTCCGGGTTTTAATAACCAAATTTTACCTCCTGCTTGCAAAGAACGTAAGGAAACATTTGCACTACCAGGAATAAAAGTTGTGGGTATTTCTGTAGCACCTTCTTCAAAACTCTTGAGCAATTCACCGTCGAAGTGGGGATGTAAGTAAAGAACTGGTAAAGTCCAAGCGGGCTGGTTGAAATGATAAATTGTTAATAACCTTTTTCTACCTTCGGCAACAGCTTCGTCAATCGGTTTGCGACTACGTAAAGCTAAAGCAAAACTTTGAATAAAACTGTGACTTTCCTCATCTGTAATTTCATCACGCATTCCCAGTACCGCAGGTACACCTTGACGTATTAATACTTCTGCTAAACTACTGTGAGCAACAGCTCGGTTTTGATTAGAGAAAGGTTGCGCTCCCCAACAAGCATTGAAAACAGCCAACTTCACATCACTACGGGTTAAAGCTTGTGCCAGTTCCATACCATTAAGAGTCATCTCCTTTTGTAAAAATAGAAACCCCCCATCCGGACCTGGCAACCCGTGACCAGCGTAAAAAAACACATTATAAGCTTTAGTATCTAATTCCGAAATTAGCTGTTCTGGAGTTGGTTTTACCAGGGTATTTACCATACAAGGCGCGTATCCGGCAGAAGTACTACCCAGGGAATGACTTCCAGAAAGAGTTTGTTGAAGAATAGCTGCTTCTGTTTCCAGTTGTAGGTTTTCATCTTCTCCTAAAACTAACAAAATATTTAAAGCATGATCGGTTCCTGAACAAGACAGCGGTTCAACTTGAGAAGTAGTGCGACTAAACAACAGATGTTGAGACAGCGACATTGCTGGTTGCCCCGGTTCACGCTGCATAATTTCCCAAGGAACAGCAATTAAATCTGGGTCGCGGATTTCCAAACGAAAGCGTAAACGTGTATGCTGACCCATAGCAATACCGCGACTGCGTTCCAAGCTGCCCAGAATTTCTCCCTCGAATGTCCAACGCCATAAACTAACTCCCATATATTGCATCAAACGGCTGCTATAGCTAGTTTTTTGACCGGAAGCTGATGGTAGGGAGTTCAAGGGAAGCGGATTTGCAGTTTCCAACTTATTTTTTGGCGATATATCCAACCGGGAATGTCCAGCGAACATTTGTTGCCATTCCAGCCAAGCTTGATTTAGCTCTTGCGACCATACACAATCATGTAAAACATAACCACTCGGATAGGGAGCATTCACCACCCAAATTGCAAAATTGTCAGTGCCTGTATGAACTAGACGGGCGATCGCCAGGTTAAGGGATGGCATGGATTCTTTAAAAAAGGCTAAATTTTTTTCAAGCAAAATGTTTGCCCAAAATTATCTTTTCAGGCGATTACCTGTATGATTTTAGTTTCTTATAGTTTATCGAGTTTTGGAACCAGTGCTGTTACCCGTTGGGGGTAATGTTGTTTTATCTCTGATATTACCAGGACTGCTGGGGTTTTGCGAATCCTCAACAGGTGGTGAAGTTGAAGTATCTTCAATTTTGGGAGCTGAACTATCTGCCGTAGAACAGTCCTTAGGTGCAGTTGTTGGGTTGGAAATTGAGACGTTTGACGCAGTAAGCTGGGAACTTTTGAGCCATAATTGTTCGCCCGGTTTGGGTAAGGTTGTATTAGCAGCAGTAGTTACTGTTGGAGTAGGCAAAACTGTTACCTCCCCTTTTACATCTCCAACTGAGCATACCTTAATCTCTAGCCAATAGTCTTGTGATGATGGAATCTGCTCTTTTTGCACGACCTGTAATAAACTAGCTGGTGGTGCAGGAATTATTACTGGCTCTGAGGAAGCTGCATTCGCCTCGGCAGGCGGTGTCTTACTTTTACTCAGATTAATTTCTTCTTTCGTATTGATTAACCAACCTTTGTCGATTTTGGCGAGTCTTGGGGAATTATCATCAATGGAAGTTTGGGGACTGTTGGGGGTTCTGGTATTTGTTGCTGCTACTGGTGTGGAGTCAACATTTCTGCTTAATGATGTTTGCCTCCAAAAGTATCCTAATGCACTACCCACTATCGTTAGTAAAGCAATTATTCCCAACATTAGGGGTAATTTAGAAACTTGAGGAACAACTTTTTTGGTAATTACTTGGGTTTTCTGGTTGGGAAGAGTTTGTGTTGCTGGAACTAAATGGGAAGAATCAACTGCCGGAATTAACGAAACATCCGCAAGACTTGCTTCTAATGGTGACTTTGGCTCAGAATATTTAGTTTGGCAATGCATTAAGGCAATAGTCACATTATCATGACCATTTTGATTGTTAGCAATCTCTAACATTTGCTTAGTAACGCTAACTACATCACCCTTGTTGTTGAGTAATGGTAAAATTTCCGTTTCCCAGTATTGTTCGATACGGTCAAAATCACTTAAACCGTCGGAACATAGTAAAAACACACAATCTTCATCGAGGATAAATCGCTGTGCTGTTGGATGTAAAGCACTACTTGCATTCATTCCCAATGCTTGGACTAATGAACCAGAAGCAGCTTGCTGTACAGCATCGCGATAAACTGCGTAGCCCAATCGTACTTCGCGGGAAGCCACATCATCGTCAAGAGTTATTTGATGGCAGTTATTGCGGGTAATTAAGTAAGCGCGACTGTCTCCGACATGAGTAATATACATGGAATGGGCAACTGGTAATCCGATGACTACAGTGGTTCCCATACGTTGTCGTCCTTGACGATTTTCGCTGTCGTTACGCTGGCTAATTTTATCGTTAGCAGCTGCTGCAGCCCGTTCTAAGTCGGTAAGTAGGGCAGCCGAGTTAACATGATCTCCTGGTAAATTTGCTAGTTGCCCTACCTGCTGTTGAATCGTCTCAATCGCTAAATTAGACGCTACATTGCCTCCTTCATGTCCGCCGATACCATCACAAACAATAGTTAAAGCCGATTTTGATGGTGGTTTGGAGATAGCAGTACCACTTTGGGGGTAACAAGCATCTTCATTGCGTTGGCGGCTAGACCCTTTATCAGTCACCGTAAACACTTTGATGGTAGAATCGTGGAATTGGCTTAACGAAGTTAATCCCCGATCTAAAACACCAACTAACTGTTCGCTCGAATGTATTTTCCCTTCAATTAACAAACCACAAACTTCGCCCAGAAAATTGCCAATCGCAGGTTGTGCTTGGGCAAGTAACTGTTGTTGCCAAAACTCTCCTAAAGCTGACAAGGCTGGTGTACTTTCCCCATCAGAACTTAATTCTAATAACCTGACTATTGAACCTTCTACCCGAATCAAATTTTTTGCCAGTAAGCTAGAACCAACACCAAAACTTACCAAAGGTTGCCATAATTGGGCTATTTGCCACAGCCAATTAAGTTGTCGTAGGGACGTTGCATTTTTCCAAGCATCTGTCAATTTGCCACACAATTTTACTTTGAGAGGCGATTCACTCAAAATAACCGGGGGTTTCTCTAAAAGTAATATTTCTCTAGGGGTGTTACCGACATTTAAAGTCAACAGTCCGTAAACTTGAGGAAGGTGTAAGCGATAGGGAATTAATCTCAGATAAGATTTAATCTCATCCAACCTTTGTTGTTCAGGTATTTCTGGCAGAATCCCTGGTTTGGTATCTAATAAAACATTATCTTCAATAATTAAATAACGCTCTTGTAACAATTCCCCAGAATTACCCAAAATCGAATTATCCGCCACAGCCCAGAGATAACGTTTGGGCAGAGGTGTGGAGCATTGCTGGCAAAACTTGTGGGTAAGGGGGTTAGCAGCTTGACAAAGTTCATTTGGACAGTAGAGCGTTGCCGCGTCATTTTCCATAGTTTCCCACCGAGAAGGCGATTGGCAAGTTATTGTTTATTCATAGAGAATGGCTATATGACCATTCGCGTTTACATAAAAGGATATATTACATTTTGACCGGAGAATGCCCATCAGCTTACTGTCTGCCGTTGTACGGCGGTGTACCGCTGACTCGCAACTTAGAACATACACGAGAGTAAATAGTATCGCAATTTATAAATTTCGCCCTTTTAATTAGCCATGATAAGCCTTTTAAAGAAAGTATATAAAAAATTACCAACTCTCGCATGATGTTCATACCATTTTGTAGGCAAACATTCTCTGAGAAAGAATCTTGCCATACACTTTATTGAATATTATTTCTTAATTATTTATTTGTTTTCTACATATATTTCTACTTCACAAATCATTAGACATTCAAAAAAATAAATATTTATACTTTTTTAGTTATCTAATACATTGTCCGAACAAGTAGTTCGTGCCTCATTTACTAGCTTAGAGGCTTTGCTCCCCAAAGTGAGGTTTTGTTTAAATATGTTTAACTTTATACAACTTTAATAATGTACTTATGCCAATAAAGATAAATTCCAGTGTAACTTTCCGCCGATGCCTTATCATCACAAAGCATTCGGCAGAAAGGATGATCAACTATACAAAAATTATCTCGGAGCAACCCTTAGATTTTAAGGACTTAAACATTAGTTAAAATTTGTGTACAGTCTCAATAAACAAGCAATTCTAATTATTTTGATCCGCTGCGAGTCGGGGAAGTCCCATACTGTAATTGCTGACTCGTCCGGAGATATTGTAGCTAATTGAGCCGAGTTGTAGAAGCGAACGCACCAAATGCTCTAAATCCGAGCCAATACGACGTAAATTATAATCAGTTAAGTCCGCACCGCTGTTAGCTTCGACTAATTCATCAAATTTACGATACACAGCCTGTAGACTGTCCTCACTCCAAGTGAATTCATTATCTGGGTCAACATCTAAAGTTAACACCTGATTGCTAGGAATTAATTCACCATCTTCAACTTCTGCCGCAAAAATACGGATATGGCGAGTTGTTGATTTGAGCAGCATCTGCTTATCCATAGGAGCTTTTTTTAATAAAGGTTAAGTAACACTGCAATTATTGTAGACTCTAAATTCTTGCTTGAAACTTCAAATACGATCGCAGATTGTTCAGTCAACAAACCCGCTACCATCATAGACTTTAACGTCCGTCCAAATATGGGTTGAATTCCCCACCGCATCCCTCTTCCCCCTTCCCTCTTCCCCCTTCCCTCTTTCCTCTTCCCTCTTTTTAATCCAAATAGCAAATAAACGCCGATGATTGTTTTAATTCCATTGGTTTAAAAGGACTGGAGTTTTGATTAATTGGGGAACCAGGAATTTAACATCAAAGTCACTCTGGTAAGCTTGAATCGCTGCTTGTTGTAAAGGGATTACAATTACTTAGCCCTCTTATTCATCAAAAATAATTTAGGAGTAGTGTTAATTGATGCTCCTTTACTAAATTTACCCTCAAAATTTTTGGTCTGAATGGTCAATTGTGTTTTTTTGATGAATAAAACATACATATAGTAGTTTCACGGAATTGCTAAACAACAACATTAGGCTATAGTCTAATCAAATGATTTCAGCGTTTTTACTTACGTAGTATTACTCTTATTTTAGTTAAAAGTAAAACTGTTATTGACGTGGAGATAAGTTTGATGTAAAAACCTTTAAAAAGCTCTAGCAAGTTCTTACAGAAACTTCATTGTATAGAAGTTTAAAAACTGAATAATAGTTTATGGTTTGTTAGAACTGTAAGGAGCGCATGAACATCAAAATTATAGACAATCAAAGTCTACTTAAAAACCACCAACCGGAGGGTGAAATGCAACACAAATAAAATGGATAATTTTTCTTCTTGCTCCCGTCAGACACTACTTTCGATTTCAAACAAAATATAAAGAACTTTTGCTTGAGATAAAACTCCTCAACCCTTATGAACAACGAGTAAAGGAATCGTAACAACTATGAACTCGAAAGCATTACCACGCCAAATAAACAACGTCGAAGTAGGTGTTTATGAGTGCGAAATCAATCTCAAATTTCGACTGATTGAAGAAAAGAGTTTACTGCGCGATCGCGAACAACTCTTACAAGTACTGCTAGAAGCACTAACTGAAGGCTCCGACGACTTTCTAGAGATATTGCAGCAGGCTGTTAAACTTCATGAGACAACTGAGTTGAAAGCTTCACCGCAAATGCGACGACAGTTAATGCGGTTGCGTAACTCGAACGAAATGAACCAGTAGCTAACATTGCCGTACTGAGTAGCGGTAAATTGTGTAGCCAAGAAAGAGAAAAGTTTTGGTAAATGTTTAAGTTTAAATTCGGAACTTAATTTTTTCCCACAACAAACTAACTGGTATCACTCAAGGCTACTGTTGTTAACCTCGGTTGTGCCGAATCGTTCTCCTGCTTCGTCTACCCGGCATCTACTTTGTTTGTTACGGGGTTGCGTCTACAAGTGACCTCAATGTTGGTGAAAGTAATGTATGGAAGTAATTGGGTGCCTACTAATGATCATTCTCGTCTTGCTTCAAGGCAGGGTTACAATCTACGAAGAATATTGACATACCAGGGAAGAAGATATTTAATCGGCGTTGCACGAAAAACTGTAGTATTCGTACCCTCCTTTAAGAAGGAATAAAATAAGATAGGCAATTCCAGCATACGTTACCTCGAAAAGCATCTCGTAATTTTTGCTCTTTTCTTCATGGCATCAAGATAATAGTTCCCTAATTAAGCTTACCTAGAGTTGAAATAGAAGTAGTGCATGGGATGAATCAGCATGAGTAAACTTTCATCCCATACATACTTTGATTTATCGACTAGATGACTTTATTTTGTTTAGATACACGTAGGAAAGATTTTTTCTACCGGATACGTTTTAAATTCTCGGTATAAATCATCTTGCCCTTATAGTTAACTACTTAATAATTACCTATCTTTTCATACCTGTAAATACGGTAAATTACTTAAATTAAATTCAGGCTAATTCAAGCAAATCCTTTTAAAATCAAATACAGGAATTTAAGTTCAATAATATAAAGGTTAAAAATTTATCTCTTGACACAGGGAAAGGAAAAACAAGCAGAAAAAAACTGAAAGTTACATTTATTCCTTGATTACTTAAGTAACTAGCCCAGCAAAATTATTTATATATTTACTGCTCAGTTATACAGCCCTTCCTTATTCCCCATTCCCAATTCCCCATTCCCAATTCCCAAATTGATTTGATTAATTAGCTAAACCATGTTCTAAAGCAAACCGCACTAACTCAGTACGGCTATTAGTCCCGGTTTTACTAAACAAACGGCTAACATACTTTTCTACATTGCGAACGCTTGTCTCTAAACGTCTAGCAATTTCTTTATTCATTAATCCTTCAGCAACCAGATTTAAAACACTTTGTTCTCTAGGAGTCAAGTCAATATTGAAAGGTGGACTTGATTGAGTAATGCCAGTTTTTTGAGTCAGTAGAGCCTTGATTTGGGCTATCTGAGAAGCGAGTTCGGCTAAGTCTGGCGTTTCTCCTTCCTCCCCACCAGAGCTTGTTTTGGCAATGCGACGAGCAAGCAAATTCTCTACGATTGCCACTAACTCATCTGGATCGAAAGGTTTGGGTAAATAAGCGTCAACACCAGCTTGATAACCTTGAATGCGATCGCCAGTCATCCCTTTTGCAGTCAAAAATATCACTGGTAATGTTTTAAACCGAGTATCATCTCGGAGTTGCTTGAGAAATTGATAACCATCCACTTGAGGCATCATAATATCGGAGATTACCAAATCTGGTGTATTTTGTTGCATCCAATCCCAAGCATCACGGGCGTTACTGGCAACCTGAACTTTGAAATTACTCGCTTCTAAGTAATCTTTCACGGCTTCGCGCAATCCGGGTTCATCATCTACCAGTAACAGTTGTGGTGTCATCTCGATTGTCCTGTATTGTACTTTTCTCAATTTAGCGAAATTTGGTGATGGTTGATAGTTGATGGTTGTTGGTTGATAGTTGTTGGTTGTTGGTTGATAACTGTTAACTGTTAACTGTTCACAACCATTCAATTTTCTCGGCTTGAGCAGGTAATTGTGCTTGCTGCTGTCCTAAGTAACGCGCTCTGGCTGTCAACAAACCAATTGGTGTGTTTACTAAGTCTACAAGGCTAGCTTTACCAAATAATGCTTTTAAACTGTTTTTGGGTACTTCTTTAACTAACCAACGCGCTAAGCCATAGTAACATTCATTAAGTGTGATCTCTCTCATCAATTCTACGCCGTGTAGCTCATGGAGATAGCTGTTTGAACGCCCATAACGTCGCCATTGACTCTTAAGTTCTTTTAATGTGGTTCGATGACGGTGCTGCACGATTGCTGAGGGCGCAAATTCTAAACTTCCTATCTCAAGCTGCAAAATTCGCCAACATATATCAGCATCACCTCCAGTTGTTAAATAAGGACGGAATAATCCTGCTTTTTCTAGCGCTAACCGACGAATTGCTAAATTTGCAGTTTGTCCGTAAGCACAAAATTTATTTGCTAATGTATGTTTTTGTGATAAAGTTTCTTGTCGGTCTGCGTATTTCTCTAATAAGCTATTACCAGGTAAGGCTGTAATTTCACCGGCGACAATTACTACATTTTGATTGACAAAAGGCTGAATTAATGCATCTAACCACTGTGGTTGAGGGCGGCAATCAGCGTCAGTAAAGGCGATAATTTCCCCTAGGGCTTCACGAATACCTGTGTTGCGTGCAGCGTAAGAACTTTGGATATTGTTTTCACTCAAAGCCCGAATTTTAATTGGGCAATTTTCTAACTGGCGTTTTAATAATTCAGATGTACCATCGCTACTGTTATTGTCTACCAATAAATACTCTACCCGTTGTTGTGGATAAGTTTGAGCGCCGAGACAATTAATTAACTCTGGTATATCTGCCGTACCGTTATAAATAGGAATGACTACCGATACCTGCGGTTGAAAACTATTGGTAGCGCTTGTGTTTAATGGCTCTTTGTTCATGAATTGGAGATTTTTAATAGGAATTATTACTGAAGGAGGAAATAATTACTAATCCTCTAGTTTTGAGTATTCCCAATTAAAAAACCATTATCTATGAATTATTTCCATAAATCGAAAAATTAGCATTGGTAGTGGAATGAACCACCACTAATGCTGGTAAAGTTAATAACTGATAGAAATAGGGAATAAATTATTTAAGGTTTAGGTAACACCACAGATTTGCGAGAAAGTTGATTCTGCTCCCCAGATGCAAAATAGTTGTTTGATAAAATCGACAGCGCACGCGCATAATGAGGATCTTGATTTGTTCCCAACAATTTAGGATCGGAAGCAAGTTGACGTTCCTGCGATGCTGTCAAATCCATTTGTATATCGGGTGTAATTCCCTTTTTATTGATATCAGTTCCTTGAGGAGTATAGTAATGAGCAATGGTAATTGCTACACCAGAGCCATCTGCTAGTTGATGGACTGATTGTACTAATGCTTTGCCAAAAGTTTTAGAACCTACTACTGTTGCTCGCTTGTTATCTTTTAGTGCGCCTGTAAGAATTTCACTGGCACTAGCTGAATTGCCGTCTACTAAGACTACTAGGGGAAGATTTGTCAAAGCCGTACTGTTGGCTTTGGTCAATTCGCTGCCACCTTTACGGTCTTCTGTACGTACAATATCACCTTTATCAAGCCACATCCGAGCAATCTCAATGCTTGCATTTAACAAACCACCAGGGTTTCCTCGCAAGTCTAGCACGAAGCCATCAACGTTACTCGCGTTCAATTTACGTATAGTACGCTGCATTTGCTCTGCTGCATGAGCGCTAAATTCCCGCAAACGAATATAACCAACCTGCCGATTACCTTCTTTTCTAAGGGTATACATCACGGTTGGTACTTCAATAGTCGATCGCGTCAACTTCACGTCAAATGGTTTTTGAGTAGGTCTTCCTAAGCGCAAATTGATCGACGTACCCACCTTGCCCCGAATTAACTCCGAGGCATCCTCTATTTTCATGTTTTTGGTGGTTTTTCCGTCAATAGCCAAAATCACATCACCTGCTTTGATACCCGCTTCTAATGCCGGAGAGTTTTCTAAAGCCTCTACAACTGTTAAAAGCTGGGTTTGTTGATTAATTTCCATCCGAATACCAATCCCGGAAACTTCCCCAGAAGTCTGAGAAGTCAGAGTCTCGTAATCTTGGGGATCCATAAAACGAGTGTATGGATCATTCAATTTTTTCAAAGTTTGGCGAATTGCACTATAAGCTTGCTCGCGAGTAGTATAGTTATTTTTTAACAAAGTCTTTCTGGTAGCTATCCAGTCTTGGTTGTTAAATGAGCCATCTACATATTCACGATTTACTAATTGCCATACTTGGTCAACAATGGCTTTAGGGCTATCCTGTAGAGCAGCTTGAACGGAACGACACCAAACTGGACCAAATACAGACACTGCCGCTGTGGTGGCTATTGCTCCACTCATTAAAGCCGATTGCAGCGGTGAGTAACGTTTCGCTGATTGTTTCATTTATGTTTGCACGAATGATTGTGTTTTTGACAGTTTAGAAATCAGATAATCCTGAAACTGATAAGTTTTGCCATGAGGAATCTGACTTTTTGAGGCTTATTCTTGAAGTTTTTCTCAAAACACGCTTATTAGCTCTCAACGCCGGTTTTTTAACTTAGTCAATTTCCTCCGCAAGCTTAATTCATTCTTATGCCACTTTCATCAGTGTCATACTAGCACTGAATTTTACCTTGTTTAATAGAGACTATCACTTAGCTATATAAGTTACATTAACTATGACATTTACCAAAACTACAACAAACTATTTTATTCGGGTTTACTATGAATCGTAAAGTAAAAAATCACCGATTTTCTCAAACTAGAAGACAATTAAAAAAATGGTGGCGTTTTTTACAAAAATTTACGATTATTATTAGCCTGTTAGTTATTATTTGGTTATTTTTTACTAGTATAAGTGTATTTTTTGCCTCTGCCAAACCTGTGGATGCTTTTTTCGTTTTGGGTGGTAGCATCAAACGAGAAATATATGTTGCTCAATTAGCAGAAAAATATCCGCAAATCCCCATTTTAATTTCTAGCGGTTCTCTCGATCCTTGTATTTGGCTAATCTTTCAACGCCAAGCTGCACCTATGGATAATGTTTGGTTAGAAAAATGTGCTGACTCCACTTTTGATAACTTTTACTATAGTATTCCAATTTTGCAGAATTGGGGCGTGCATAAGGTGAAGTTAATTACTTCTATGACACATTTACCAAGAGCTAAATGGATAGCACAAATACTTTTAGGCGCTCACGGAATGTGGGTAGAACCTGACATAATTCAAGAACAAGGTATTCCAGGAAATCGCGAACATTGGTTGAAAACTAGTTTAGATGTTACTCGTAGCTTAGTTTGGGCGGGATTAAGTCAAGTCATCAAACCCCAATGTTCTCATGTCATACAGTTAAGTAAAGTTAATTTACAAGAATGGCAAAGTCGTGGTTTTAAATGTGAACGTCAAGGAAATTTGAAAGTTACAAAATTTTAGATTTTAGATTTTAGATACATTTGCGAGGCGAACGTACAAGCTTTAAATTTTGGATTGAGAGTTTGCTGTATTACCCATTACCCATTACCTATTAATTGATAATTAATAATTGATATCGGTACTTTATTAAAATAATGTTTCTGAAATTCTTCTTCACGTATTGCTGCAATAAATTTTTCGATGGCATCTGTTCTTTTATCAGTAGAATTTGTCTCATCTTCATGACCAAATATCAAGTAATTATCTTGCGCTTTGATTGTATATCCTAAAGTTTTTAAAGCTTGAAAACCTAAATGTAAGGTTTGGTTACTTATCGATAGTTTTTCTAAGATTTTTATGCGGGTAACGGCTTGATTGGTACGACACAAATATTTAGCTATTCCTACAAGTTTAAACCAAATTTCTTCTGGTGGTTGGGGATTATTTTTTGACCATGCTAATGCTAATGGTTGTTGTTTATGAAAGGAACGTCTTAACCATACCCGTAAGTCATCCCAACGAGTTGGACATTCTTTAATCATCAGGGGAGAATCGGATAATGATGGATAGTTATTCGGGGACATATTTCGCCAGTCTAAAATAAATGACAAACTGTTATTAACTGGATTAATTGCATTTTTAGTCGGACGTACTGCTATCAGTCGAATTTCATAACGTTTTTTAAAAGTGTTATAGTCTAGCTCAACTATACAATCGCATTTCTGGGGTGGTAATTCATCTTTATAATGTCCCCACCAAATGCCAGGAAAAGTATTTGTACTAGATTCATCTCGGATATTAAATTCTGTTTTGATGTACTGAATTTTTTGACCCCGCGAATCTTCTTGATTTCGATGCCAAGTATTTTCAAACCAACAGTCTTTTATCAATAATTTTGGTACTGGATTACCCATTCCACAGGGTTCAAGTAATTTTAATTCTAAAAATAATTCTTTCCCTAAGTCTGCAACAGTTACGATTAAATCTGCTTCCACTGTTGGTTTTGGTGTTGTACCTCCGCTTATTTGTCGCAACCGCTGGTTAATTGCTTGTGTAAATAAAGGGATATTTTCTACTGGAATACTCAAACCTGCTGCAAACGGATGTCCTCCGAAACGATGCAGTAAATGTGCTTGATCTTTGACTAATTGATATAAATCTACTGAGTTAACTGAACGTGCTGAACCTCTTGCTAAGGTAAGGGATGGGGTGAAATTAATATTCTCTTTGTCCTCTTCTACTACTTCTGTACTTAATAAAATTGTCGGTCTTCCGGTATCTTGGGCTACTTGCCCTGCTACTAATCCTAAAACACCTACTGCCCATTGAGGGTCTGCAATAACTATAACACTGGTAGTTGATAAGTCTATTTGAGAAAGCTTTTGGGCTACTTGATTGCCTACGTCTTTTTGCAAAGATTTACGGCGAGTATTTGCGAGTTCGGTGATTTCTGCTAGTTCACAAACGCGCTGATGGTCGGGACTAGTTAGTAATTCTACGCAAAAGCTTGCGTCTCCTTGAATACGACTAACAGCATTGATTCGCGGTCCCAAACCAAAGGAAATATCTGTAGGGCGATCGCCATTTTTCTGGCACAATTCTAACAGTCTGCCTACACCTGGTCTTCTTCTTGCTGCTGGTGGTTTTTTAAAGTCCTGTTGTAGTTGTCCAATTCCTAATTGCGCTAAGTAACGACAATCTCCGCTCAATTGCACTAAATCAGCGATTAATCCCACTGCTACTAAGTCTAATAAATCTTCTAATGGCTGTTGCGGTATTTGTGGGAAGCTGATGTAAAGAGCTTCTACTAGTTTATAAGCTACCGCTACTCCGGAAAGATGAAATAGTTGATGGGATTCGGGTAAATTGCGGGGATTAATAATTGCGGTTACGGGTGGACGTTCTGGTAGTAAGGTATGATGGTCTGTAACAATAATATCTATACCTAAGTTGTTTGCATAGATGATTTCATCGAGATTAGTGCTGCCAGTATCGCAAGTAACTATTAGCTGAAAACCTTGCTGTTTAAGCTTTTCAATTCCGGAAATATTCAGCCCGTGAGATTCTGTTAAACGATTAGGTATGTAGTAATTTAACTGTGTATGTTTGGCAAAAAACTGTCCCAAACCATCCCACAACACTGCTGTAGAAGTAATTCCGTCAGCGTCAAAATCTCCCCAAATTGCCACTTTTTCATGGTTATTTCGGGCTTTTTGCAATCTTTCTACAGCTAAGTGCATTTCTTGTCCAAATTCAAAGGGACTTGCACTTTGATATGTTTGGGGATTAATATGATTTTCTAGCTGAATTTGATCTCTAATTCCTCGTTGCCATAATAATTGTGCAGCAAAATTTCCTTTTGAGGTAGATATATGTTTAACTAATTCTAAGAACCATTCGGGTGGTTCTTCGGTTGATTTAAGAATCCATTGTTGTTCGGATATCATCAGATTTTAGATTTTAGATTTTAGATTTTGGATTATAGGTTTTGTAGTTGGGCTTTAGCCCTTAATCAGTTATCAAATAAGAGCGTGATTATCGCAACAAATAACCTTGAGTTATCCATAAAAAGTCAATCCAAGTTATTTATATATTTACAACTCAGTTATATAAATTTTTTCTCCAATCCTACTCTCTCTTACATATTTGAGCCGAAAAAAAGTAGTTACACCAAGAAATCAATCTAACTTATAAATTCTAACTTCTAACTTAGATTAATCCAAAATCAAAAATCTAAAATTGTTTCAGCTTAATTGATTTTCTTCATCAAATTCTTTCTCTATAGGTTTAATAATCGTTTCACCACCAATTAATTCTTGTTTGCGTGCGCGGATAGAATTAGAACGTCTGTAACCAGCCCTTTCTGCTTTTTGATGTTCGTATTCTATTAATCTGCCATATTGTTCGTGTTTGCTTAAATTCATCGATAAAAAAATGTGTTGCCGTGTATTACCAAAACCTTTACGATGAAAGAACTTAACCGCTGGAACATTAGCTGGATCTGTATCTGCAAGCATAAATCTTGCACCGTCTTCAATCATCCGCGCAATCAGATTATCAACTAACTTATCCGCTACCCGACGACGTTGAAATTTGGGATTTACTCCCAACCACAAAATATAACCATAAGTCCAAGATGCTTTACTAATAATTGTTCCTAAAATAAATCCTGCTAATTCTTGATCAACTTCAGCAACCAAACAATATTCTGCATCTGTATTGTAAAGTCCAATTACCTCCCATTCATCCCAGGTTCTATATAAATAAGGATACAAATCACTAGTAAATAATTGTTCACCTAAATGAAATACTGGCGCAATGTCATCAATTTTTAATTCACGAACGTAAACTACATTGTTATTTTCTGACTGCATAAAATAATTAAGAAGTTATCAACCTTTTATAGGTACTTCTTGAATGTTAGCTAAGTTAACTAAGGTTACATCGACTCCAGGTAAATTGTGAGACGATGATTTTGTATCAGAACCAACAATCTGTCTTTGACAACGAGAAGCATACTGACAATAATTACACGTTTTGTTACCTTCGGATAATTGAGGAAATTGTTCTCCTTGTTGATAAGTTTCCAGCCATTGAGTTAACCGATTTAAATGTTGATTGAGTTTCTTTTTGGTTTGCTGATGCTGGGAAGAATTATAACTAAATTTAATGCTGTGTGGTTTGCTTGGAGACTGGACAAACCAATAAGTCATGGAAATATTTTCTGGTGGATAATCGCTCGTTTCTGCTAATACGTACAGATAAAGACGTGTTTGCCAATTGTATTGGAGTTTACGTTTATTTTCCGGTTTGGGATAAGTTTTCCAGTCAAAAATTTCTGCTTGTTCTGGATTTGCAATCAATAAATCGTAAATAGCCGTCAGTAGATAATTTTCTACTTGCAATGTACGGTAATGTTCGCTTTCGCGAAATATCTCGCTATTTCCATTATTAATTAAAATTTCTGGTGCTGCTATCGCAAAAGCTTTTATCCAATTTTGCAGTTGCAAAATATCATGATTATTTTTACGATCATCATCATCAGCTTGCAAAAATTTATCAATTTCCAAACCCATTTCTTGCTGCTGCATCAGTAAGTGAAAGCGGCTTCCCTGTAACTGTTTTTCTTGATTTTCTGGCTTTATTGGCGGACGAAGTTGTTCTAAATAAGTATGTTGAAACTCACGGGGACAACGTTCTAATAAGTTAAGTTGTCCTTGAGAAATTCGCAGTAATTGATTTTGTAGCGAATTAGTTATGGAAATCATGATTTGTGATGTTTTTAGTTATTTTAATTATAATTAGCTAAATAATCAAAAATATAAATCAAAATACAACCAACCTAAAGCTGTAATATTTTTAGTCCATTTTAATGGACTTCTGCTATCAGACTGGGACTTGCAGTCCCAGGCAGGTAAAAAATTACTTTAACCATCGGTTTCTATGATGCAAAATATGAATTAACGTATATCAATCACAAATTTTTATGCTTAATAATCCCTAAAAATCTACTTATTATATTTGTATTTAATTATATTTAATTATATTTAATTTAATGATATTACTCCTATCCCGCTCTAAAATTACCTTTCACCCTTGTTGGTGCAGTTCATCTATTTTTACCTCTTTCCTCTGCCCTCTCTGCGCGGCAGCTGCTACAACGGAGGGAGCCTCCCTTCGGGTTCGTTAGTTGCTCATGGGGGAAACCCCCAAGACCGCACTAACTCACCGCAACGCACTGCCTTGTCTCTGCGGTTTTTTTTATTGGTAATCTTCTACCGGGAAGGGAGTAGATTTAATTTAATTATATTTAATTTAATTATATTTAATTATATTTAATCTAATTTAATTTAATCTAATTTAATCCAAAATAAGCTCACATCACAATTTTTCAATAAATATAAACTAGTCATCAGAAGAATTGATAATTAAGTTTTGCAAATCGATTTATGTTATAAATACATGGTATTCTTCTGTTTGTATCATGAAAAATTTAGTTAGTCGTGTTTGTTTTCTTTTAGTTATATTACTTGGAATTCAGTCTTCAAAAGCAAATACTCTTCAACATGATTTTGAAGAAACTAAATTTAATCAGGGAGATATTTGGAATGCTTTAGAAGCTTGCTGCGAACATTCTTATAAATATTCAACTACTACGTTTTATCAAGGAAAACAATCCGCTAAATTTGAATTGCGAAGGGATGACAAAGAGATTCATGACAGTAAGCGTTCCGAACTTGCCACAAGATTAGAAGAGTCTGGGGGAGATAATTGGTATCGTTTGAGAATGTTTATTCCAGATAATTGGGAAAATGATCCTGATTCATTTGAAATTATCAGTCAATGGCACAGCTACCCTGACTTAGATAAAGGAGAAAATTGGCGAAGTCCACCTTTATCAATGGGTATTAAAGGCAATAAAATTAGTATACAAAAACAATGGGATTCTAAGGAAGTAACTGAAAATAACACTCCCGAAGGTAAGTCGGTTTTATGGGAAGGAAATTTAGATGATTTGAAAGGGAGATGGGTTGAATGGACTTTTCATATGAAATGGTCTTATTTACAAGATGGAATCGTAGAAGTTTGGCAAGATAAACAAAAAATTGTTAACAGTAAAGGTGCCAATTCTTATAATGATGAAAGAGGTGTTTATTTAAAAATTGGTTTATATAAACCAGATTGGAAATACAATCCCCAAAAATCTGTTGTCGATTCTCGAATAATTTATTTTGATGATGTAGAAATTGGCTACGGCGAGAAAATTTCTGGCTTTTAATAACACTTAATAATCACTACTTTCAACCTTTAACCTTTAACCTTTGACCTTTAACCTATTCCCTGTTTCCATAAAAATAAAAAGGTAAAAGGTAAAAGAACGAAGTTTAGTTTAGCTTTGTTCCTTTTCCTTTTTCCTTTATTCGTACCTGATGCTTATTTCATATTAGCTCGTGCATCTCGTACTGCGGCAAAGAAAAACAAAATTGTCAGTGGAATGCTAATTCCCAAGATAATTGCAGTATTTTGCATTCCTAAATCTGGTTGTCCCGAACTGAGTTCAAATATTGAACCAACTGCTGCGATTGCAGCAATGCAAGAACCAAGTAAAAACAAACCCGCAATCGGAGTTATTGTATTCATAAATTTTCCCCCTATGCTATTGATTTTACAGCTTGATGGGAAAAACCATACTTGGATAGCTCTTCTGTCAAAGCTAAACTGTTTTCTACTCGGTCTACAAATACTACACCATTTAGATGATCCATCTCGTGTTGGATACAACGTCCGAGCAAATCCCCAGCTTTCAAGGTTTGGGGACGACCATTTTCATCTTTATAGGTAATTTCTACCATTTCAGGACGCTTGACATCCAGATAAACACCCGGAATGCTTAGACATCCTTCTTGTTCTACGCAGATGTTACCGTAGACTTTTTTAATCATTGGGTTAATTAAAATTAATGGCGGATTAGCTGCGTTATCTGGTTCAATATCTATAACGATAAGTTGTTTATGAACTGCTACTTGGGGTGCAGCTAAACCAATACCGTCATTGCTGTACATCGTTTGCAGCATTTCGCGCACCAATCGACGAATTTCGTCATCCACCCTTGATATGCGCTTTGCAGGTTGTCTTAAAACCTTATCCCCCAAGTAATGAAGTTCCAAGGGCGGATTTTTTAACTTTTTTTTCTCAACAACGATCGCAGAGGACATAATTTTCTAACTCACAACTATCAACGTGAAATGATTCCGCTTTACTTTATATTAGCAACCAGGTGCATCGGCAGGAGGAGGATTAGGAAACTCCGGTTCAGCTCTCATTTGTTCATATATCTTCTTAAGTATCTTAAATAATTAATTAGATATTAAGCTAATTAGTATAAATAAGTCATTATTTATAAGTTTAAAATAGGCAAATATCTGACATTAAGTCTTGTTTATGACATCTATTTTTGAGAATAATTAAATTTATTTATTCAGTTCTCAGATGAATCACTCTGAAACTTTAACTGCTAGATAATTTAATTTATTGATTTTTATTTTGCATTGTTTATTTATCAATTGTTCTCCAATTTAGCTGATGACAAATTTTTTCTGTAACTGCATAAAGTAGCTAAATACACATTTTAACCAAGTTTTAAGATTAATTCTGCCAATTAGGCACCACTGTTTTTAATTATTTAGTTATCCTCAAGTTTTAGTTTTGACATTGAGGTAATTAAATGTACTACTTAAAGTAGTTCTAGCGAGCTATTGAACCTTGGCTAAATTTTAAGTTTTATGTAGAAAAAATTCTTTACATCTGTCACAAGAAGTAAATAATTTAATTGATTTGCCTTTTGTCCCAGGGAGAACAGTCTCTTCTCGTTAAATTACATAAATTAACTTGAGTATAAGTGGTAATAAAATTAAGCATGATGCCGATCAAAGCATTAAATTCAGCTTTTGTGACAGTTGATGGTCTATAAAGATAATATTCGTCGCTTTTTGCCAGTTGACTTGTACTGAATATGAGTTAATGTAAGAGCGGATTTATATTCTCAGTATCTACCCTAAACTCGATTATCTAAATACCAAGTAAAATTTAACCAACAATAATCGGGAATTTTTTAGTTGCAAAGTGAATATTATGATACGGTACGACTTGTCTAGATGAACTACCATTTCCTAGGTAGCGATTTTCGAGATTTTCTGAATTGAAGACAATTGTAATATATAGTTTACAATACCATTTGATGAGAAAATCTAAAAAAAATATAAAAGAGATTAAAATGATTGTGGTGTTTGGAGGATAAAAGTGTTTCTAAGATTAGCGCAACAACACCGACAATTTGTTCAAGACTTGGTTATGAACTTACAAGCCTTAGCAATTGTCCTTGAGAGACGGGGATATCCTGCGTCTTGTTATACTTGCGGCGACCAAATGAACAGTGCGTCATTTATGGTTAGTTTGGGAGAAAATCATCTGATTCGATTTTTAGTGTCCGATTATGGCATTACTTGGACTGAGATGCGTGACGATCGCGAATTAATGAAGTTGGAAGGTGCCGAAGCTGTCAACCAGCTACAGGAATTAGCGGATTTAGTCAAGCATCCACCAATGGAAGCTTCTGCTGGCGCTAAAACTCTTGTAAAACCCTACTAAGTATTGCTCGAGCAAGGTAGCCTCTATCAAGGTAATTTGAGAGTGACTTGTTCAGACCAAAAAAAGCGATATTTTAAGTTCATAGTTAATTTGAGCCAACCATTAACTAAATATTTGTTCTAGTTCGCGTAGCAGCTTAAAATCAAGTGATGACACGGACATTGGTTGCTGAACTTGTTGCTATATCCATAGTTTGTCAAATTAAAATTGACAAAGTAGAAGATTAGTGTTTCCTAAATGGCAGGATTTTTGTAGAAAATAGCAAATAGAGTCATTGTAGTTTTGATTCGGGCAAATGTAATTGAGGCTACCAACTCCAATACTCAAAATCTGGGGCATCTTGTATAAATGGGTTTCTAATTTTATTAGAAGAATGTATAACTTATTTTTATCTGTGTTCACAATTTTCTGATTCTGAAGTAATCATTAAAAGATATTTTTGCTTCAGAAAAGAAAATAAGTAGGCATAAAACAAGTTTAGGAGTTTTATATGTCAAATTGCGATCGCCTCTGAACAGGTGCTTGTTGGTGAAGCTTTTCGGGCAATGTTAGGTGTTAATTTATGATGCGAATCACTACAGATACAACTAGTCATTTAAAGTGAATAGTACTAAGTATAACGGTGCTGTGTAATTGGATTTACACAAAACTATTGTATTCTATAATACTGTTGAAATCAAACATTTTCAACAGAATACTTTGATTTTCCCTTCCAAATTCATGCTTGTAGAGTTTATTAGCACTATTTTGATTAAAATATAAGTTTAAAATTTAAGAAAATATTAAGCTTGAAACAATTATCGTATTTTAGTTTTAAAGCCGCAACAAATAATTAATCAATTGGATATCTTGCCAATCGGTCAAAGAGTATTGTAATTATAATCATGAGAAAATAACGAAGAATCCTGTAAAAGCGAACGGGATTAATTATTTTGTTATTACAAACTAATAAAGAAAGTCCTGCCAGCATCTGCAAAGAAACCTTAAGATGTCCGAAGAAAAATCAGATAAACCACAACTACCTCCTACTGGAGCTATCGACAATCAATATTTACACGCATCTGAAAACTGGTTTGAATATCCTGTGAGAGTTCAACCTCATCACACCGATTATGCTGGTGTTGTGTGGCATGGTAATTATCTTGCTTGGATGGAAGAAGCCAGAATAGAGTGCTTACGCTCCATTGGGATTGAATATACCGATTTAGTAACTTTAGGCTGCGAGTTACCCGTAGTAGAAATGTCCATACGCTATCATAAATCACTTCAGTTGGGTAAGGCTGCTGTAGTCAAAACTCGTATGGAAGAAGTCACAGGGGTTCGCATCAATTGGGATTATGCGATTCAATCAACCGATAAGCAAGATTTATATGTCAGTGCCAAAGTTACCCTAGTGGCAATGGACAGGGAAAAAGGTAAAATAATGCGTCAGTTACCTCCTGGAGTGAAAGAGGTTTTTGCAAGGCTTTCTGCATCGAAGAAGAGTTAGTACCATCAGGGATTTTGGATTTGAGATTTGAGATTTTGGATTCAAAGAGTGAGGAGTTAGTACCACCGGAGTTAATTAACAACCAACAACTAACAACTAACCACTAACAACCAACCACTAACAACCAACAACCAACAACCAACCACTAACAACCAACCACTAACAACCAACAACGTCAACTGTCAAATTTATCGCATCGAAATTACTGTTGGTGTATGTTGTAAAGTTTCAGCAGCAGTGGTTACTTCTTGTCTTGACCATTTATCCGCTGTCAAAATATCATCTAAATTAGGATGTAAATGATTGTTTTGAGAATGGCGATCGCAAACTGTTTCGATACAGCGGGGAATATCTAAAAAGTGAATTTTCTCTTCTAAGAATAAAGCTACGGCTTGTTCGTTAGCAGCATTTAAAACTGCTGGCATTGAGCCACCAGCCCTACCAGCAGCGTAAGCTAACTGCATACAGGGATACTTTTGATGATTAGGTTCGCGGAATGTCAAGGAACCTGCTTTAACTAAATCCAAACGTTCCCAGTCAGTGTAAATACGTTCTGGATAAGATAAAGCATACAGCAAAGGTAAACGCATATCAGCCCAACCCAACTGAGCTAAAACAGAAGTATCTTGTAACTCAATTAAAGAATGAATAATGCTTTGGGGATGAATGACAATTTCAATGTCATCGTAATCTAAACTAAATAAGTAGTGCGCTTCAATTACTTCCAATCCCTTATTCATCAAAGTTGCCGAATCTACAGTAATTTTACGTCCCATTGACCAATTAGGATGTTTAGTTGCATCAGCCACTGTAACTTCTGCTAATTTTTCTACATCCCAATCACGGAAAGCACCACCGGAAGCTGTCAGGATAATTTTGCGTAAACTACCTTCTGGAATGCCTTGTAAACATTGAAATATCGCGGAATGTTCGGAATCTGCCGGTAATAATTTTACTCCATGTTTTTCTATTAAAGGTAAAACTACGGGTGCGCCAGCAATTAAAGTTTCTTTATTTGCCAAAGCAATATCTTTACCCGCTTCAATGGCAGCAATGGTAGGTAACAATCCAGCACAGCCGACAATACCAGTAACTACAGTGTCAGCTTCTGCACAACGAGCAACTTCAATCACACCCGCTTCCCCCGCGAGTAAAGTTGGCTGGGGTTGAATATCTTTTATTGCCTCTTTGAGTTGTGGTAATTTATCTTCATCACAAATTGCCACTATACTCGGTCGAAACTGCCGAATCTGAGATGCTAATAATTCTACATTGCGCCCTGCGGCTAATCCCACAATCCGAAACTGTTGGGGATATTGACTAACAATATCTAAAGTTTGAGTACCAATAGAACCAGTAGAACCAATAAGACTGATAGTTTTCACAATTTTATTAAGTAATTAACAGACAACTTTACTATAAATTGTCTGGGGCTTGAAGAATAGGGGATGGGGAGATGGGGAGACAAAGGGAGACAAGGCGAAATCAAGGATATTTAAACCCACTGAGGTGGGTTTTGATTGTGTAGCCGCGACTTCTAGCCGCCAGGTAAAGTTTACTTTTATCTCGTCATCCCCGTTGGGGATATTTAACAATGGGCTTTTTCGCGGTTTTACTTACTACTTTTTCTCTCAGATTTGCTCAGAAATTGTGGGTAGGGTAGATGAGAAAAGAAAGGATAAATAAATAACTGCTAATTGTTAACAGTATTTAAAATACATTTAGCATCTAGCACTGTAAAATTTTGAACTTTTGCAACGGTGCAATTTGGTATTGTTTGGGATAAAGCTGGAAGATTCTTTTGGTGCAATCTGTCAAAAATATCTTTGGTTATTTTGACTAATATATCTTGGTTGAGATTACTTTTATAATATTGTTTTAGGAAAAGATTATTTTGAATATATTCGGGAATGAATGCTTCAGATTCTAATAGCCAGTAATCTACTCCATATTTTTGAATAAAAGTTGTTACATCCAAAAGATTTTCACTATATTGAGCCTGAATTAAGTCTATAACTCGCTGGCGAAATTGACTATAATAACCAAAGTGATACGGAACTGCATATTCTCTACCTACTAAAATAGAACGTTGGGAAAATGCAGGTAAATTATCAGCTTCTCTTGCAATAGAAGCGATGAGAATATCTTTTGGTTGTTTTTGGAAAAACTCATATAAAGCCGGTACGGAACCTTCTTGATAAGCAGTTTTAGGAAAGTTTTTCACAAAAACTGGATAATAGAAGAGCAGTCCAATAGCGATAAAACTTATTAAAAACGACGAAAAAAACTTTCGTAAATGTGGATGAAAGTAAGAATTACCCCCTGTATTAAAACTACTTAAAATAGCTTCAATAATAGCAGAAAAAACAATAGCTGCCGATACGGCTAAAATAACCCGAAAACTATGGTCAGTATAGCGGCTGGGAAGATAAAACTTAAACAAAAATAGATGAGCTAAAACGAACATTCCTACTGATACAATCAGCAATTGAATTAAAATGATTATCTCCCTTTGAATCTTTGCTAACAAAGGGAATTTTGCCGGAAATAATCTCATTAACGGGAGAAAAAAAGCAGCGATTAAAGTAACAGGAGAAAATGCATAAGGAGCAAACATTCCGCTACGTCCACTAAGAAAATAATCTACAAGATTTTCCCGAAAAAAAGCAGTCCTTCCTCCCCACCAAAATTCTGGTAATTGCTTGGCTTGAGCTACAGTAATTACTGGTCCAAATTCCGGTGATTTGAGAGCATAAGGTAACATAACTAAAAATGCGACTACTATTCCTACTACAGAAAATAAATAATTATTTTGTCCAGAAAAACGCAAGCGTCCATCACTCCAATCCCACAGTCGTACAATTAGAATTCCCACACAAATAAACACATACTGGGGATAAAAAATTCCTAAAAGTACAATTACAGCCAAACAAGGGAGCAAAGATTTTCGCGATAAATAATATAAAAATGCTAGCAAAAACAGATAGGTAAAAGCCCTAGCTGTTCCAGAAGATAAATCATCCTTCATCCAAATATTTTGATTGAATATCAATGTGGATAAAAAAGCAGTAAATGGTAAAGGTATTATTTGTAAGCTGAAACCAAAGCAGTAAATAGTTGTCAAAATTCCCAAAATTGATGGGATAAGTTTATTCAAAAATAATGGACTAATACCGAAAAAAGCAAAAGTTTTATAAAGACTAGAGTATCCAAATGGTGCAACAGACTGAAAATAATCCGCAATCAAATCGTTAGGAAATAAATTTGGATCTACATAGCGCATCATCCAAAATACGTGCTGTCTCGCATCATCCTGTACGACATACTCGCTGCTAAAAGCTTGTTGCAATGCTAATATTGCGTAAACAATTGAGACAGTTATGCTCAAAGTAAACCAAAATATTATTTGTTTTTTCGAGATATGATTACGGGTAAAAAATGATTTATGTAAGCGTGAGATTGATGGATATGTCAACATAGATTATAGATTCGATATTTATTTTTATTGCTTTTTGCAGATAAGTAGAAATGAGAAAATATCTTAAAAAATATCGCTTTTCATTGAATTTGCTCGCAAAAATAATTTATAGGAGATTCTACCACGAGAAAGCTCTTAAAAACTTGTGATTTTGCAGAAAATATGTATTTGATGATACTTGGAAACTGATTATAATTTGGGTAGCTGGAGAAAAGCTTATGGAAAAAGACTTTTATCTACAGTATGCATCTGTAGAAGATAAACATTGGTGGTTTGTAGCGCGTCGTCGAATTATCGAAAAAGTAATTCTAAGACTAAATTTACCAAAAAATGCTCAAATATTAGAAGCTGGTTGCGGTACGGGTGGTAATCTACAAATGTTATCCCGTCACGGACAAGTTGCGGCGATGGAATTAGATAAAATGGCTTGTCAACTAGCAAATCAACGGCAAGTAACTCACGTTAAACAAGGCAGTCTCCCCGATGATATTCCTTTCACTTCCCACCATGACTTAATTTTGATACTGGATGTGATAGAACATCTTGATGATGATTTATCAGCACTCAAGGCTTTGTATTATAAACTAAAGCCTGGAGGCTATTTATTAGTAACAGTTCCTGCTTATAAGTTTTTGTGGAGCGAACACGATGAAATTAACCATCACAAACGCCGTTATCGATTAACAAGTTTAAAACGTGTGGTAAAAACAGCAGGCTATGAAATAGGTTACGGAAGTTATTTTAATACTTTTTTGTTCCCTGTAGTGGCTATCGTCAGAATTTTAGGAACACTGTTACCAAAACAAAACAAAAATCAACTCAATAGTGATTTAGTATTACCATCGAAACCAGTTAATCAATTTTTTCAATGGTTATTTGCCAGCGAACGTCATTTTATCAATAGACTTTCTCTACCTTTTGGTGTATCTGTTTTATTATTGGCGCAAAAACCACATATATAATTGTTGATTAATAATCAGTCATTGATAATTAATTACACATGACTCAACCTATAGTTTCGATTGTAATCCCAATTTACAATGAAGAAGAAAATATACCTGAACTTTATCGTCGTCTACAAACTGTTATCGAACAGTTGGATGGTGAAACAGAATTAATTTTTGTTGATGATGGTAGTCGCGATAATTCTCTAAATTTAATGCGCGAAATTCATGACCGCGATTACCATTTTAATTATATAAGTTTAGCTCGTAATTTTGGTCATCAAATAGCTGTAACTGCTGGTTTAAACTTTGTTCGCGGTAAAGTTGTAATTGTGATGGATGCTGATTTACAAGACCCACCAGAACTAATTTTACCAATGATTGAAAAATGGCAACAAGGTTATCAAGTAGTTTATGCTCAACGTCTATCTCGTAAAAAAGAAACTGTTTTAAAACGGTTTACAGCTTATGCATTTTATCGTATTTTGAGACGTTTAGCGGATGTAAATATACCCCCCGATACTGGAGATTTCTGCTTGATGGATCGAGAAGTAGTTGATATTTTAAATTCTATGCCAGAACGCAATCGTTATATACGTGGTTTGCGTGCTTGGGTAGGTTTTCGACAAACAGCAATCACATTTGAAAGAGACCCACGTTTTGCTGGTAAAGTAAAGTATTCTTTCGCCAAATCTTGGGCTTTAGCTATTAATGGAATTATTTCTTTTTCCAGAGTTCCGTTAAAACTTGCTACTTATTTAGGAATGCTTTCAGCAGGTGTCGCTTTATTAATGATATTTTTAGTTTTATATTGGCGTTTATTTGGTTTGGCTTCTCCTTTAATTGGTTATACATTAATTACAATTGCGCTGTTTTTCTTAGGTTCAGTACAGTTATTTTGTATTGGTATTTTAGGGGAATATATTGGTAGAATTTACGAAGAAGTTAAAGGTCGTCCGATTTATACAGTAAAAGAAATTAGAGGAATTGTAAATAGGAAAAGAGTTAAAAGTTAGGAATTGTAGAGACGTTATATATAACGTCTCCCAAAGATTCGAGGAAAACGAACCACTAAGAATTAAGAGTTAATAATTTTAAGTTAAAAATCGCGATAAATCAATCTAAAATCCAAAATCGATAATATGTCTTGGCAAGAATTTTGTTTGTTACTGTTGTCAGTTTCTGCAAGTGTAATGGGACAATTATTTTTAAAAATCGGTGCGGCAAAATTAGGAAGAGTTGATGTAGAAAATGCAGTTAAACAAATTTTGGGAATTATTACAACCCCGGAATTATTAATCGGTTTAGCTTGTTATGGTATTGGTGCTGTTATTTATATACTTTTGCTAACTAGAGTTAATTTGAGTGTAGCTGGACCTTCAGCATCTTTAGTTTATGTGTTTTCGGTATTGCTGGGCTATTTTATTTTTAAAGAATCTATTCCTTTAACTCGTCTTATGGGTTTAAGTTTGATTGTTTGTGGTGTGATATTAGTAGTTTGGCAAAAGTAACTATAAGTACTCGTGCAAAATAAATTAAACATTTCGTTTAGTCCGTGAAGAGGGAAAAGGGAAGAGGGGAGCCTTATATAACTCACGAGTAATTATATAAATAATTTTGCGTAAGTACTTATTAGGACTTATGCAACTGGGATCTTTTCTTGTAGGGTGCTGTAACTTAGAAATTCTGAACGTAGTAATAAGAAGCCTGTGGTGTCACGCACCAACCACCGATTGTGACACTTGCGGCTATTCCTGTATATATCTCAGTAAAAATAATTAAAAGAGTGTCACAAAGACTGATAATCAATAATTAGATCAAAATTGAGACTAAAGGTCACTTCGGATGACAAAAAAACTAAATCAATATACTGTTATTGGTTGGATGGTTGCTTTGAGTTCCTTAATCCTTTTTGCTTGTAGTAGTTTGCGACACGCACTGTTTCAATCTACAGCTCTGGATTTAGCTGTATTCGACCAATGGATTTATTTAGCCAGTATTGATGCACCACCGATTTCTTAACTGTTAAATTTTCATTTACTGGGGGATCATGCAGCCTTCATTTTATATGCAATCGCTTTACTATATAAGATAATTCCTAACGTACATTGGCTCTTTGCAATACAAGCTATTGCTTTATCAGCAGGAGCATTACCAATATATGCTTTGAGCTTACAAAGTGGCTTATCCCCTGTTTATGCAAGAGCAGTTGCTTTATGTTATTTACTTTATCCAGCGTTATTTAACAGCAATTTTTTTACCGATTTTCGTCCCGAAGCAATTGCAGTACCTGCATCACTTTGGGCAATATTAGCAGGAATTACTGGTAAAACTTGGCAATTAATTGCAGCTGTAATTTTGATTTTAAGCTGTAAAGAAATTTTGAGCTTAACCGTAATTGCATTAGGACTTTGGTTTTGGTTAGTTGCAAAAAAACGATTATATGGTTGGGGATGTATCATATTTGGGATAGTTTGGTTCGTTATGACAATTGGCTATTTAGTGCCAATGCTCAGAGCAGGTGAGGCTGGAGGTGTGGTATTTTATGCAACTCTGGGAAATTCACCGTCAGAAATTCTCTCCAATATTTTTACTAACCCAGGTTTAATTTTAAGTAAGTTTTTCGCTACAGATACAGTTTTTTATTACTTTTTACTTGTGGTACCAGTAATTATTGGATTGCGCTGGCAGCAAGCAATGATACTATTACCAGCATTACCAATGCTGTTGCTAAATATATTATCAGATTATTTTGCACAAAGAGATTTAATTCATCATTACTCATTACCTATTTTTCCATTTATTATTGTTTGGCTATTGCACTCCGTACAACAGTATAAACGACGAAAACAAAGACGCTGGTTGACTCCAAAATTGTTAATTACTTGGGCGTTGATAGCTTTTTTAGTGTTGGCAAAGTACGGATATTTTTGGTCGCGATATTTGAATAAATTGGATACTTGGCAAGCTACGCGAGAAGCTGTGAGTCAAGTTAAAACTAAAGGTAGTGTTTTAGCTACCTCAGCTATTGCACCTCATTTAGCTCATCGAAAATTAATTGAGTTAACAAATACCGATTTACCACCAACAGATTTAACTAAATATGACTATATATTGCTCAATCTCCGCCATCCTGGCTGGTCAAGTAATAAAGATTTTGTCACAAATTTAATAAATCAACTTAAAAACAACCAAAAATTTAATTTACACTATCAACATGATGATGTTTACTTGTTTGTAAAGCTTTCCGATCTTAAGTAGGTCAGCACGGAAAATTATCATTGAGACAAGGCAAAAGGCTGTCTTGGTTTAAGATTGATTTACATTTCTTTATATAGCGCTATTTTTTTGTGCCAGCTTACTTAAGTTTGGAATTTTAGATTAGAAAATAATCTCTTGGTTTTCAAAGTAAACAATTTTTATTCAAACCTAAAATCCAAAATCTAAAATAGAATGTCTCAACCAAAAAAACTCTTAGATAATAATTTAGTTTTCCCTACAACAATGTGGTTTCTTAGCCGATTAGTAATTATTGTCGCCATGTTGTTCATTACTCCCTTACTACCGATTCCAGCAAATGCCCAATCTCCTCCTTTGGGATGGGATGTTTTCTACGCATGGGATAGCATATGGTATCACCGCATTGTTGTTGTTGGTTACGAATTTGTTAACGATGGTAAACAATATTCGGTTGCTTTTTTTCCACTTTTACCCTTATTAACTAAGGCAATTATGTACTTTGGTTTGCCTTTTCACGTGGCAGCCACATTATTAAATAATTTTGCCTTTTTAGGTGCTTTAATTGTGCTTTATTCTTGGGTAAAAGAAAGTTATGGCATAAGTGCAGCCCGTTGGAGTACTGTTGTTTTGGCATGGTGTCCTTATTCTCTTTACGGAAGTGTAATTTATACTGAAGGCTTATTTTTATTATTTAGTACCGCAGCTTTACGCGCTTTTGATAAAAAACAGCATATATCAGCAGCTATTTGGGGAATGTTATCAACAGCAACTAGAATCACTGGAGTCATGTTGATTCCGGCTTTTTTGTTCGTTGCTTGGAAACAACATCGCGGTATCAAAGCTTATCTGGCTAGTTTGGCGGTGGGATCAAGTACGTTGCTTTATAGTTTGTACTGTCTCATTAAATTTAATGATCCTTTAGCATTTATCCACGTACAAAAAGGTTGGCGAGATTCTACAGGATTCGCTGCTCAAAATGGTGGAATATGTTGATGCAAATTGTTTTCAGTTCTCCTTTATTATTTGGCTTAATTATTATCAGCGGTTTTTTACTATGGCGCTTTCACCAACAGTTAACTAATATCAAATTGCGCGGTATATTATATTTTTTGTGGTTATTATTATGGTTGGGTATCGGTGAACCTTTGTGGTCAACAGATGGAAATCCATTTGGAAAAATTCCTTTAGTTAAAATAACTATTGTCTTCGGTGGACTTTATTTATTATGGTATTCACGCACTAAAATTCCTTTAGTCGCTACGATTTACGGTTTTTTTTCCTACCTTTTAATACTTAATACCGGACTTACAGCCTCTGTAGAGCGCTACGCTTATGGTATCGTTTCTCTGTCTTTCGCTCTGGGGCTAGTATTAAAACAGCATCGTGATTGGGGTTTTGCGATCGCAATATTTTCGCTGTTTTATTAGCAAGTTTAGCCGTACAGTTTGCCCAAAATCAGTGGGTAGCTTAAATTATTCTAGAAAATAAAATATTATTATTATATGTATTTTGCCTTACAAGAATATTCTCTCAAGAATGCTTAAATAAGTTAATACTAAAAGTGCAAATACACAAAAATATTTTCAGATATTGATAAATTCAGTGTTTCTACTGTCTGCATTTTAATATGTATTTGTCATTATTAATATGTTGTAATCTGATTTTTTATACTTATATTCCTGTATAAAAAATAGCTTAATAAATTCACGTGTAAGTAGCTAATTGAAATTTTAAGCATCAAAAACAGCTTAAAAATCAAATCGCCCACGCAGGTGGACTTAATGAATTTTAAACCCGTGTAGACGGATTTTGTTTATGTAGCTGCGGCTTCAACCGCCAGATAAAGTATAAAATTAGATTTTTAAAACATCCTCTGAAACTAAATTACTATAGGCAGCGTCTGACTGGGATATTACGCTTACAAGGTAAATATTACCTGGTGAAAATTTTAACATTTTCTTTGATAGACAAATCATTCCTTAAATGTAAAATGAATCTGGTTAGCAGTAAAACTGATACAGTCATTTGGTCTAGTGAATGTACTGATTACTAGCTGTAGTTCCTGATTATTGATTTCGGCTTTTAAGTAAAGTTTATACATATATCCCCCTGTAAAGGCGAACTTCTGTAAACCTGTGTTTAATTTTTCAGGATTACTAAAAATTAACCGGGTAATAAAGAATATAGAAAAACTGTGTTATTACATACCGTCATATCCGTAAATGGCGGTTTGATTGTGAAGGAGCCGTGTTTAGTGGAAAATAAAAAGTCGTTAGCTTTATCCCAAGGAATATTAATTGCTCTTACTGCTTTGTGTGGTAGTTTTGTGTTTGGTTTGATGTTACCCATCAAGCAAGACTCTACTAATATAGATAGTAAACAACAAATAAAAGTTAAAAATATCACGGCGGAATCTGGTTCGCTTTCTCGTATCAATGCATTCAAGGGCGCAATGCTTAGCACTTGGCAACAGGAAGCTATATCCAAAGGTGTCTTCCATACTGTGCCAAAACAGTTCCGTGGAACAACAATCAAGCAAGCGAATCTTGCACCTGATGATAAATTAATTGCTCTGACTTTTGATGACGGTCCATGGCCTGAGTATACTGCTCAAGTACTAGAAATATTGAAAAAAAATGATATTAAAGCCACGTTTTTTGTAGTAGGGCAAGTTTTGAACAACTATCCCGATTTAGGGAAGCGAATAGTCGCTGAGGGTCATACTATTGGTAATCATACTTGGCATCACTGGTATCATTTCTTTAACAAACAAGCAGCGGCATTAGAAATTGATCGTACATCAGACTTGATTTATAAAACCACAGGTACTAGAACTACTTTGTTTCGTCCACCAGGTGGAATGTTACATAATGGCTTGGCTGCTTATGCTCAAAGTAAAGATTATACCGTAGTGATGTGGTCTGCCGATTCCATTGATTACGCCCTTCCTTCTCCTCCTGTCTTGGTGAGTAGAGTCATGAAACAGGCAAGTCCTGGTGGTATCGTATTGTTGCATGATGGTGGTGGTCCGCGTAAAAACACTGTTGCGGCTTTACCATCAATGATCAGCAACTTGAAAAAGCAAGGTTATCGTTTTGTCACTATTCCCGAATTGTTAGAGCATGAGGAGAAACAAAAAAAGACGGTAACGGCACAAAGATAGTGGTTAGTGGTTAGTGGATGGTGGTTAGTGGTTAGTAGACGGTGGACAGTGGTTATTAGAAAAACCAACAACCAACAACCAACAACCAACAACTATCAACTATCCACCAACAACTAACTAAACCTTACTTAACTGCTTTTCCCCTACATAAGCTTGGGGTGAATCAGCCTCTGACGGTGGCACCAACTGCCAGAACTTCGGTAAAAACTCTTGCCAATTATCCAAAATCATCTTGGCTTTCGCAGAACCAGTACCATCGCAATGCAGGGCAATCAAGTTTTTGAGTTGGGTTTCCCCAGCCAGTGTAACTATTCGCTGTATTTTGACGATTTCTGGGTTAACTAATTCTGGAAAATTACCGTCTTCATCTAAGAAGTAAGCTAATCCTCCAGTCATCCCTGCTGCGACGTTGCGCCCAACTTTACCCAAGACTACCACTACACCGCCGGTCATGTATTCGCAACAATGATCTCCGGCTCCTTCAATTACGGCTGTAGCTTTGGAGTTACGTACTGCAAAGCGTTCCCCAGCTTTACCGAGAGCAAACAGCATTCCACCAGTGGCACCATAAAGACAAGTATTGCCGATTATGGTATTTTCTGACGGGTCGTATTTGACGCTTGTGGGTGGAAGTATGGTGATTTCACCGCCGTTCATGCCTTTACCGACATAATCGTTAGCAACTCCATACAATGTCAGATTCATGCCATTGAGATTAAATGCACCAAAGCTTTGTCCGACGCTGCCGTTTATAGTCAAGTTAATTTGACCCCCAAACCATCATCGCCGTACTTGGACGCAATCGCTCCAGCAATCCGTGCGCCGATGGTTCTATCAGTATTAACAGTTGACAGATGATAGTTGACAGTACCATGAAAGTCAATAGCGTTCTTAACTGCGGTGGAAGCAAGTATTTGATCATCCAATACCGCACCGTTGCTATGCACTACTTCGTGCTGCAACCAACTGCGATTTTCTCTGGAATCTGGTAATTTCAACAAACAATCAAGATTCAATGCTCGTGTCTTGGTAAGCTCAACACCAGAACGCTCTCTGAGTAAATCAGCACGTCCGATTAGGGATGATAAACTTCGATAACCAAATTTTGCCAGCAAACTGCGTACTTCTTCGGCAATAAAATAAAAGAAATTTACGACTTTTTCTGGTGTTCCAGGGAACCGCCGGCGTAATTCTTCCTTCTGAGAAGCCACACCCACGGGACAGTTATTGGTGTGACATATCCGCGCCATAATGCAACCTTCGGCAATCATGGCAATCGAGCCAAAACCAAATTCTTCTGCTCCCATCAACGCTGCCATCAACACATCCCAACCGCTCTTTAAACCACCATCGACTCGCAAAACTACGCGATCGCGCAAATCATTTTCCATCAACACCCGATGCACTTCGGTTAAACCGAGTTCCCACGGAGTTCCTGCGTGTTTAATCGAACTCAACGGCGATGCTCCCGTACCACCATCATGACCAGATATTTGAATTACATCGGCGTTAGCTTTAGCTACTCCCGCTGCAATGGTGCCGATACCGATTTCTGACACTAGTTTCACCGATACCTGAGCTTGGGGATTAATTTGATGCAAATCAAAAATCAATTGCGCTAAGTCTTCAATGGAATAAATATCATGGTGCGGTGGAGGGGAAATTAAAGTCACTCCAGGTTTAGAACGTCGCAAAGAGGCAATATATTCACTCACCTTCTTACCTGGTAATTGTCCTCCTTCTCCCGGTTTGGCACCTTGAGCCATCTTAATTTCAATTTGACGAGCGCTGATCAAATATTGGGGAGTGACTCCAAACCGTCCGGATGCCACCTGTTTAATGGCACTGGTTGCAGTATCCCCATTACGCAAACCGTTTAAATGAGGTAAAGTCGCCGAATGACCTGTTTGATCAACATCATCTAAAGTTTTGTAGCGTACCGAATCTTCACCACCTTCACCAGAATTCGACTTACCGCCCAACCGATTCATGGCGATCGCTAAAGTTTCGTGTGCTTCTCGCGACAATGCGCCTAAAGACATTCCCCCAGTACAAAACCGCTTAACGATTTCTGTTACCGGCTCTACTAGAGCAATATCAATCGGCTGTCTATCGGGTTCGTAGTCGAGTAAATCGCGCAATGCGGTTATTGGTCTATGTTGTAAATGCTGTTGATAAACTTGGTAGTGGTCATAATTTTTACTATCAACAGCCTGGTGTAATGCTTTGACCATTTCCGGACTGTTCATATGGTATTCACCACCACGACGGTACTGAATAAAACCGAGATTTTCTAGCTTAGTCGCAGTTGTGGGAAAAGCTTTGCAATGAATCGATAAAACTTCACAAGCCAATTCCTCGATGGTTAAACCACCAATCCGGGAAGTAGTACCGCTAAAACCCAACTCCAACAAATCTCGACCAATACCAATAGCTTCAAAAATTTGCGCTCCTTGGTAACTGCTCAACAGCGAAATTCCCATTTTGGAAAGGATTTTTAGCAAACCATTTTTTACAGATTCAATGTAATTTGCGATCGCTTGCTCCAAACTAATAGCTGCAATTTTACCACGCTGCATAAACTGTTGAGTTTTGGGGTCAGACCACCAATTTACTACAGTATCCAGAGCCATGTAAGGACAAACAGCCGCAGCACCGAACCCAATCAAACAAGCGAAATGATGAGTACTCCAACACTGAGCAGTATTAACCACCAAAGAAGCATTCATTCGCAACCCGGATTGGATTAAATGATGGTGTACCGCACCGACAGCGAGTAGAGGAGGAATGTAAGTATTTTCTGCGTCAATCGCTCCATAATTCGATTCCGAGGAATTAGAAGATTGATTGTTGATTTGATCGCTCAATACCAAAATTTTGGCACCATTACGTACCGCTTCAACAGCTTGGCTCTGCAAAGATTCTACAGCGGCTTTTAAAGCTGCGCGCCCGCCGTGAATAGGAAACACCGTAGATAATTCCACCGCATTAAAATCAGACCTTTTGATTTCAATTAATTGAGCGGATGTCAACACCGGCGATTCCAAGTTTAACCGACGAGCATATTCCGGTTTGGGGTCGAGTAAATTACCACGTTCGCCCAATTCCACCTTCAGCGACATCACCAATTTTTCCCGCAAAGGATCGATGGGTGGATTTGTGACCTGAGCAAACCGCTGTTTGAAATAGTCATACAGTAAATGTGGTTTTTCCGAAAGTATCGCTAGAGGGATATCATCCCCCATACAAAAAGTCGGTTCCTTACCATCAATCGCCATCGGTTGAATAATCATTTCCACATCTTCTGTGGTATAACCAAAAGCTATTTGAGTTGACAGTTGACCTTCAACCTTTGACCTTTGACCTTTGACCTGATTACTTTCAATTGATGAGTGACCATTACCATTGACACCATTCCCGTTAACTGATAACTGATAACTGTTAACTGATAACTGACTCCGATGCTGTTGCAACCATTTTCCATAAGGATGTTTTTTGGCAACAATTTGCTTGATTTCCCAATTCTTGAGGATTTGATGATTGGACAAATCCACAGCAATCATTTGTCCGGGACCTAAACGTCCTTTCTCGATAATATTTTCTTCGGGAAACTCAATCACACCAGCTTCAGAAGCAACCACAATATAGTCATCAGAAGTAATGCAGTAACGTGCTGGTCTCAAACCATTCCGGTCTAAAGTTGCACCCACAGTCAGACCATCACTATATACCAACAGCGCTGGACCGTCCCAAGCTTCTTGTAAACCGCTGTAGTACTCATAAAAATCAACAATCTCCGGATAATTACTTAAAGCCGGTTGATGATTATAAGCTTCCGGAACCATTATCATCAAAGCTTCTTCTGGACTACGCCCTGAACGCACCTGTAACTCAAACACATTATCTAAAGTAGCAGAATCGCTGGCATCTATACTGACAAACGGCTTTAACTCATCCATTCGTCCTTGCCAAATGGGATGGTTGAGAGTTGCTTGTCTCGCCGTCATCCAGTTGATATTACCCAGAAGCGTGTTAATTTCTCCATTATGACCCAAAAGCCGCATTGGTTGTGCGAGGGGCCATTTGGGCATGGTATTGGTGCTAAAACGCCGATGGTAGACAACGAAACTAGTAGAGTAGGCAGGATTTTTTAAATCAAGATAAAAATCCGCTAAAACTGCCGAACGTACCATACCCTTGTAGACAATTGTCCGACAAGACAGCGAACAAACGTAAAACTCCGTACTCCAGTCGCTGTTGTGACTTTGGATAGCCTTACCAATTAGACGGCGGGTAATATAAAGTTTTCTTTCTAACTCATCCCCACTAACATCTTTAGCTTGTAAAAAAATCTGCTCAATTTGCGGTTGATTCTCTCTCGCTTGTACTCCCAAAACCCCCGAATCTACCGGAACCGCACGCCATCCGAGTACGGTGAGGTTTTCATTCTTGGCAATTTGTTCCACAGTTGAGCGGGCAATTTGGGCAGCGCTTTCATCGCGGGGTAAAAATAGCATTCCCACCGCCAGATTTTGATGCTGATTTTGATCCTTCGTATCAGGAAGTAATAATTCCCAAGGAATGGAACTTAATATTCCCGCACCATCACCGGAATCGCGATCGGCACTACAGCCACCACGATGTTCTAAACAGGTTAAAGCATTCAAGCCTTTTGCTAAGATTTCATGACTTGGGCGATTTTGACGATGAGCGATAAAACCCACACCGCAAGCGTCTCTTTCTTCAACCAACCACTTTTGACCTAAAAAAGTATCTGAAAATGTGATGTTTTTGTCTTGATTCATTTTCTGGTTATTCATAGAATGTCCCCCGATATCGTTAATTGTCTTGATAAAAATTTCTTCACAAACAAACAAAGCAAACTGAGTTACCGTCTCTAGCCAAAGTTTGATGCACAGAATATCCCCGCATCAACTTTTCGCAAATGTCGGGAAAAAAAATTTTAACCCCAGGCTTAATTTTTGTACGCCTGTGTTAAAATTGCCCCGTTATTTTTTATGTGTTTATGCACTAGTCAAATCAACCGTTTTTACGTATTGCCAGTTTACTATTTGTCTCAGTACGGCTATGTATTTTCGGTTAGCGGCTTTTCTTAAATCCAAGTTTTATATTACAGATTCAGCGATTTATTGCCGCCCCGAAACAAAACTTCTATTATTCGCTTCATTAATTTCAATATCCTTCGCCTTCAGGCGCTGGCTCGCCGTTCTGTTAATTAGGTGCCGTTCTCAAAGCAGCGTATTATACTAGTTGTCCATTTGCAATTCCTGATTCTCTTGCTAATTTTGCTAATTTTTTAATCTTTGTGCCACTGTATACCTGCACCGATACGGTAACGCCCCTTACAAATATTATTAGTGCCTGTTATACCCTGCACAACTAGCTTTGAATAAAAAAGATAAAACATTACAACTTATCTTTTACAAGCAAAAACTCCTATATTTATTTGGCAAAAGAAACTGTTTCTTGACATATTATTTACAATCTCGGCGCGTAAATTACTATGTCATGGTTTTACAAATGGCAGAAAGATAATTATACACTATCACGTTGGACAACTTTGGGTTTGATAATTGTTTCGATGTAAAAGCGAAAATTTGATGCGGGGATATTCCTGACATCAAACTTTTCCAAAAAAATTGATTTTTTTTAGTCACTACTTCATCAAATATTATGGTCAAAAAGCTTTCTTTCAGTCAAGAAAAAATCCGCAATTCTAGAGGTAATAAAAATGATAGTTCTATTGAAAAATTAAAAAAGTCAGGACTATGCTTCTCAGGTAACTCTCTTCAAGCCGGGGAATCGTGTTTGAGAAGTGTCTTGCCATCCAAATTATGGGGCGATCGCTTTTTTCTGAAGTTTACGGTATTTTCAACTCTTGCAATAATTATAAATCTCAGTGCTAGTTCTATTGTCAAGGCTCAGCATCAAAATAATCAAATTAAAACTTCAATGCCTTTGCCAAGTCAATCATCAGTAGTATCTACTTCAAAAGGATTATTTTCCTATGGTACTCAAATATCTTTGAATGGTCGCACGGTACCAGGAACTTGGTTGCAACCCAAAGGCAAAGCTACAAAAACTTATCTAAGTGATGGAGCGCTGCGACAGTTGATAGGGGTAGATTTATTAAATAGTAATAATCCGCAACTACAACCAGTACAGTGGTTCTCTTCATTATCCAAACCACAGGTATTAAATAGTTTCCTCGTCCAGGGATATCGCTATTTGGATGTGACAAAATTTGCTCAACAAGCAAAATGGCAAGTACAAACCAAAGGTAATATCTTAGTAATTTCAACACCGAGCGCAAAAATAGCAAATATTTATCAAGATCAAAATCAAGAACAAAATCAAGATCAAAATAAAAATCAAAGTCAAAATTCACTGATTCAGCAACGGGTAATCATCGATTTAGATCGTCCCACACCCTGGAAACTAAATCCGGGTGCTTTGATTAAAAAGCCAGAACTATTACTTCCAACTCCATCCAAACCTCAGCTTCCAGAAAATCAAGATTCTCAAAATGTTGTCATCGAGACAAATAATCCTACCTTCAAACCAGAACCACCAGCAAGAGAATGGACAATTACCATTGATGGAGTTGCCGACACTAATTTAGTCCAACGTTATTCGACTTCACCCCTAGAAAATATTCTTGACAAAATCCGCACAATATCTCCACAAACAACCCCCGAACCACTAATTCGTCAAGTAGAAGTAGTCAATAATCAAACTATTATTCGACTTGCAGTTCCCTTCGGCTTCGCTCCTCGCATCAGCACTTTACCCGCACCGCATCGTTTAGCGATCGATATTCGTCCAGATGCTTTAGTCGAACGCTCAATCGATTGGGCGACGGGATTGCGCTGGAAACAGCAGTTTATCTCGTTGGAGCAAGAACGCTTTCCGGTAGTATGGCTAGAAATTAATCCCCGCACTTCCAAAGTCAAAATTAGACCCCTCGCCACCAACCAAGATAAACAAGAAGGTACCGCACCCCTAATTAACACCGCCCAAAAATACCTCGCAGTCGCCGCAATTAATGGTGGTTTCTTCAATCGCAAGAACCGCTTACCTTTGGGTGCCATTCGTCGGGATGGTCAGTGGCTCTCCGGTCCGATTCTGAATCGAGGTGCTGTTGCTTGGAATGATGCCGGACAATTTTATATGGATCGACTTTCTTTACAAGAAACTTTGGTTGTTCCCAATGATCAAAGCTTGTCAATTTCTCATCTCAACAGTGGATACGTACAGCAAGGAATAGCTAGATATACGTATTTCTGGGGAGAAAGCTATACACCTCTTACTGACAACGAAATTATTGCGATCGTTGAGAATAATCAAGTTACCCAACAATACGCAGGGAAACAAGCTGGAGTTGGTGCTGTTCCGATTCCAAAAATGGCTATTTAATAGCTTTTCGCGGTAGCGCCGTCAATGATGCAGCAAAATTACCCATCGCAACTCCTATACGTATTGTTAGTTCGGCTGTTTCTCCGGAATTTAACCGCTATCCCCAGATTTTAGGAGCCGGACCTCTTCTGATCAAAGACAACCAAATTGTTCTCGATGCTGAGGCCGAAAAATTCGGTAAAGCCTTCGCCGAACAGAAAGCTATCCGCAGCGCCATTTGTACTACTCAGAGCGGAAATATCATCTTTGCTGCCGTACATGACCGCGCCGGTGGAACTGGACCAAGCTTAACAGAACACGCTCAATTAATGCAGAAATTGGGCTGCGTCAACGCTCTCAATTTAGACGGTGGTAGTTCTACAAGTCTTTATCTAGGAGGACAATTACTGGATCGTTCCCCCAATACTGCCGCCAGCGTTCACAACGGAATTGGAATTTTCTTACCACGTCCCTGAGTGGGGGGATAGGGAGATGTTTTTAATCCAAAATCCAAAATTCCACGTCCTTTAACTACTTAGTAATGCTTCGTATATAAGCTATTTAGTATTTTTACTTATTAGTCAAAATAAATGACTAATAATTAAAAACTTTTTAAAGCTTGTGAAAAGCTAGCTTGATGATTGATGAAGAGTTTATGTGAACATACCATTATTGCGACTTGTTGATTACACCGTAACAATTGATTTTGGTATGTTTGGCTAAGGTGGACTCAATTGCAGACAATTACGGTTGCAATATTACGCTACTTTTTTCCAACAATAGTTAAGAGTACTAGCGGATTTTTTTTATGTCTTCAAACGAGGTAATTATGGCTCAATACCAAGAAACAGTAGAATCAAGCGCACTTACTAAACCCCCATCTGTGACTCCTAGAGGCGTTGCTGCAACTGAGTTACGTCCTTGGGGTTCTTTTACCGTTTTGGAAGAAGCACGGGGCTATAAAATCAAGCGTATTGAAGTTAAACCTGGACATCGCTTGAGCTTACAAATGCACCATCACCGTAGCGAACACTGGATTGTCGTATCTGGAACTGCTAAAGTTACCTGTGGTGAACAAGAAATTGTATTGAGCAATAATCAGTCCACCTACGTTCCCCAATGCACCACGCACCGCTTAGAAAACCCTGGTGTAATTCCTTTAGTATTAATTGAAGTACAAAACGGGGAGTACTTAGGAGAAGACGATATTGTGCGTTATCAAGACGACTATGCTCGCGCTGAAAAATAAAATTGGGGATAGCTTGCTCAAAGCTAACAACTCTTAACAGAGTCATAACTTTCATTTTAAAAATATATTGTGTTTTTCGTTTAAATCCCGCATGGAAACTTCTTACCCTTCTTGGTTTAAGATTTTCCGTGCGGTACTTTTTCGTGGGGTATATGTCGGGTTTTGATCATCGTTTTGTGATCTTACGACCGATATTTATTGTCAAAACCCGACTTTTGAGCTGATCAAAGATGTTTGAGAGTGTAATCACGTTAAAATAATCAACTGTGGCTTTAAAATCCCAAATTTTTTGTTGTGTTTTTCCATGATTAAACTTTCTCAAGCAGCAGCAGACGAAATACAGCGATTAAAATCAAAACAGAAACAGCCTAACCTTCTATTTTGTTTGGCTGTCAAACCTGGTGGTTGTTCCGGTTGGTTTTACGATCTGACTTTCAAAGACGGACACACATTAACAGATGGCGATCGCATTTTTATCAGTCACAATATTCAAATAGTCGTTTCGACCGAAACCTTAGAACATATTCAAGATTTAACTATAGAATATTCAGAAGACCTGATGGGTGGAGGTTTTCGCTTTTACAACTCCCTAGCAAGTACTGTTTGCGGCTGCGGGAATTCTTTTTCAGTGGACAGTTAACACTAAGCAGTGAAAATTTCTACTTTCGTGTTCACAATGTCTAATGTGCAAAACACCATATATTAAAAAAACCTAAAAATATCAAAAAAAATTTACATAATCTTTTAGAAAAAGAGATATAATTAGGATTTGTTAAAAGTTAGACAATACAACAGCTTCATGTGCTGTAACTCATGCCAACAATACAGCAATTAATTCGTAACGAACGCTTTAAAGCGCGTCAGAAAACAAAGTCCCCGGCTCTGAAACAATGCCCTCAAAGGCGGGGCGTTTGTACCAGGGTTTACACAACGACTCCTAAGAAACCCAACTCAGCTTTGAGAAAAGTTGCAAGGGTAAGATTGACTTCTGGATTTGAGGTAACAGCCTATATTCCAGGAATTGGTCATAACTTGCAAGAACACTCAGTTGTAATGATCCGTGGCGGTAGGGTAAAAGACTTACCGGGTGTGAGATACCATATCATCCGTGGAACCTTAGACACCGCCGGAGTCAAAGACCGCAAACAAGGTCGTTCAAAGTACGGAACGAAGCGCCCGAAAGAATCATGATTGTGGTTGGATTACCGCAGAATACATATTATTTATATCGGTCGCGGTCTAACTACAGTTACCATGATTACACTCTGCGGTAAAAGATCAGCCACACTCGAATGTACGAGAAAACAATCAAACTGCCCTATGGAAGCAAGGCGGCTACCTGGGTTCTAGCTTGCTAGATAAAGGTCGCAAGACCAGAGAGGGAGAGTAAGACCATCACCGACTTGAGTGTCGGACTTGCAGTAATGTAAGTAGATTACGTGGCATCTGCCAATGAAACAGGAAGCGTGAACCGCCATGGGGTGGGGTAGTTAACAAGCGTTCTCAGTATACTGATAAAGTTGAGAAAGTCCACGGCAACAGCGAGTTTAACTTTGATTAGTTCAGGTTTTTAGATTCTCCGCAATTGTTTGCTTAGAATGAGGAAGTTAGTATTTCTCGATTTCTTGTCAAAGAAATAGGAATACATCCCAATATAATGGCCGGAAGTAATCAAGAGTATTTCTCTGTAGTTGCCCTAATTGAATTAAAGGTTAAGTATGTCTCGTCGTGGTGTAATTCAAAGGCGTGCAGTCCCGCCTGATTCCGTTTACAACAGTCGCTTGATCAGTATGACAATCAGGCGAATCATGCGTCATGGCAAGAAATCTCTTGCGGCGCGGATAGTTTATGATGCAATGAAAATCATTGAAGAAAGAACTGGTAACGACCCTACAGAAGTGTTTGAGAGAGCGATACGCAATCTGACTCCATTGGTGGAAGTAAAAGCTCGGCGAGTTGGTGGAGCCACTTACCAAGTACCAATGGAAGTTCGTTCCGAAAGAGGAACAACCCTCGCACTGCGTTGGTTGGTTCAGTATTCCCGTCAGCGTCCGGGTCGAACAATGGCAAGCAAGCTAGCAAACGAGTTAATGGATGCGTCAAACGAAACGGGTAGCGCAATTCGCAAACGGGAAGAAACACACCGAATGGCAGAAGCAAACAAAGCTTTTGCTCATTATCGTTACTAAATTGAAGATCGATATATTGGCGACCTAGGTCGGCAATGTATCATCTTTATTGCTATAAATATAACGGTTTTAGTTAGGTTATATAGTATAGAAACTTCTCGTTTTGGTAATATATCAAAATATCTGTAGGTTGAAAATCATAGGAGGCAGTAGTGGCACGTACCATCCCGCTAGAAAGAGTGCGCAATATGGGTATTGCAGCGCATATTGATGCGGGTAAAACAACAACAACAGAAAGAATACTGTTTTACTCCGGCATCATTCACAAAATAGGTGAAGTTCACGAGGGAACTGCCGTCACGGACTGGATGGCACAAGAACGGGAACGGGGAATTACGATTACTGCTGCTGCAATTAGTACCAGTTGGAAAGAACATCAAATTAACATTATTGATACCCCTGGTCACGTGGATTTCACCATTGAAGTTGAACGTTCGATGCGGGTATTGGATGGTGTAATTACGGTTTTATGTTCTGTAGGCGGCGTGCAGCCTCAGACAGAGACAGTTTGGCGGCAAGCAGACCGCTATCGGGTGCCAAGAATCATTTTTGTCAATAAGATGGATCGCACGGGCGCAAACTTTTATCGAGTTTACGAGCAAGCACGCGATCGCCTGCGGGCTAATGCGATTCCCATACAATTGCCCATCGGTAACGAAGGGGAATTTAGCGGCATTATTGACTTGGTAAAAATGCGTGCTTTTGTTTATAACAACGACGAAGGCACTGATATCGAGGAAACTGTTATTCCTGACGAAATGCAGGAATTGGCTTCGGAATATCGTACTAAGCTGATTGAAGCAGTAGCGGAAACCTCGGATAGCTTGATGACCAAGTATTTCGAGGGTGAGGATTTGACCGAAGAGGAAGTTCGTCTTGCCTTGCGTAAAGGTACAATCGCTGGAACTATGGTGCCGATGCTTTGCGGTTCGGCATTCAAAAATAAAGGCGTACAATTGTTACTTGATGCAGTGGTAGATTATCTGCCATCCCCACTAGAAGTACCTCCAATTCAAGGCACCCTACCAAACGGTGAAACCGTTGAAAGGCACGCTGACGATCAAGCTCCTTTATCGGCTCTGGCTTTCAAAGTTATGGCTGACCCCTACGGTCGTCTGACGTTTATTCGAGTTTACTCTGGGGTGCTAAAAAAAGGCAGCTATGTGTACAACTCCACCAAAGATAAAAAAGAACGACTTTCTCGTTTGGTGTTAATGAAAGCAGATGACCGACAAGATGTCGAACAACTATCGGCGGGAGACTTAGGGGCTGCGGTGGGGTTAAAGTATACCTTGACAGGTGACACGCTTTGTGATGAAGATTCTCCAGTGATTCTGGAATCGCTTTATATTCCTGAATCAGTAATATCTGTGGCGGTTGAACCCAAAACCCAAAACGATATGGAGAAATTAGGCAAAGCACTGCAATCACTTTCGGAAGAAGACCCAACCTTCCGAGTTAGCGTTAACCCTGAAACCAATCAAACAGTGATTGCGGGAATGGGGGAACTACACCTGGAAATTTTAGTAGATCGGATGCTACGAGAATTTAAGGTGGAAGCTAACGTTGGTGCGCCGCAGGTTGCCTATCGGGAAACAATCCGCAAATCCATTAACGGAATTGAAGGTAAATTCATCCGTCAGAGCGGTGGTAAAGGTCAATACGGTCACGTAGTGATCAACTTGGAACCTGGAGAGGCTGGAAGCGGTTTTGAATTTGTTTCTAAGATTGTCGGTGGTTCGATACCAAAAGAATATATTGGACCTGCCGAACAAGGAATGAAAGAAACTTGCGAATCCGGTATTATAGCTGGGTATCCATTAATTGACGTTAAAGCAACGTTGGTTGATGGGTCTTATCATGATGTAGACTCTTCGGAAATGGCTTTCAAAATTGCTGGTTCAATGGCAATGAAACAAGCTGTAATCAAAGCTTCTCCAGTGCTGTTAGAGCCTATGATGAAAGTTGAGGTAGAAGTACCCGAAGATTTCCTTGGGGATGTCATCGGCGACCTCAACTCTCGTCGCGGTCAAATTGAAGGCATGGAGTCCGAAGATAGCTTAGCCAAGGTAACTTCTAAAGTGCCATTGGCAGAAATGTTTGGTTACGCAACTGACATTCGGTCAAAAACCCAAGGTCGGGGTACCTTCTCAATGCAGTTTAGTAGCTACGAAGAAGTACCTCGCAACGTGGCTGAGGCAATAATTGCTAAAAACAAAGGGAACGCATAGTTAGAAAAGGAAACGAGGATACATGGCACGCGCAAAATTTGAAAGAAATAAACCACACGTTAATATCGGTACTATTGGCCACGTTGACCACGGTAAAACCACGTTGACAGCAGCCATCACCATGACTTTATCCGCCTTGGGTCAGTCTGCGGCGAAGAAGTACGATGATATTGACAACGCACCTGAAGAAAAAGCACGGGGTATTACTATTAATACTTCCCACGTTGAGTATGAAACTGACAGTCGTCACTATGCTCACGTAGATTGTCCCGGACACGCTGACTACGTGAAAAACATGATCACTGGTGCAGCCCAAATGGACGGTGCAATTCTTGTAGTGTCTGCTGCTGACGGTCCGATGCCCCAAACTCGCGAACACATTCTGCTCGCAAAGCAGGTTGGTGTACCTAGCCTTGTGGTGTTCTTGAACAAGCAAGACATGGTGGATGATGACGAATTGTTGGAGTTGGTGGAGTTGGAAGTCCGCGAACTTCTTAGCGACTACGATTTCCCTGGTGACGATATTCCTGTAATTTCAGGTTCTGGTTTGCAAGCCTTGGAAAAAATGATTGCTAACCCCACTATGAAGAAAGGTGAAGACCCCTGGGTAGATAAAATCTACGATTTGATGGAACAGGTAGATGCTTATATTCCTACTCCCGAACGTGCTGTAGATAAGCCTTTCTTGATGGCGGTAGAAGATGTATTTTCGATTACAGGTCGCGGTACTGTGGCAACTGGTAGAATCGAACGCGGAAAAGTTAAAGTTGGCGACCAAGTTGAACTGGTTGGCATCAGAAATACTCGCGCCACCACCGTAACTGGGATCGAGATGTTTAAGAAGAGTCTCGATGAAGGTATGGCTGGAGATAATGCAGGAGTATTGCTGCGCGGTATGCAGAAAGAGGATATCGAACGTGGCATGGTAATCGCAAAGCCTGGTAGTATTACTCCTCATACTGAATTTGAAGGCGAAGTATACGTTTTAACAGAAAAAGAAGGCGGTCGTAAAACCCCATTCTTTTCCGGTTATCGTCCTCAATTCTACGTGCGTACCACTGATGTAACAGGTTCAATCAAATCCTTTACCGCCGATGATGGTAGTGAAGCGGAAATGGTAATGCCTGGAGACCGCATTAAAATGAACGTAGAATTAATCAGCCCGATCGCGATCGAACAAGGAATGCGCTTTGCAATCCGCGAAGGTGGTCGTACTATCGGTGCTGGGGTAGTTTCTAAAATCGTCAAGTAGTTGGTCATAAATCTTAATTGAACAACAAGCAGGGATGGTATAGCGCATCTCTGCTTTTTTACCTGTTTTAATAAATTGGAAACAGAAACAATCAGAATCGGGAAAGTGATTTTTTGATTTTGACCGACGTTGGTATATATTTCATATATATTTCCATTTCTTTCTCGTACAAATAATCAGAACCAGGAAAACTGAAAAAATGGCTACTTTACAGCAGCAGAAAATTAGAATTCGTTTAAAAGCTTTTGACCGTCGCTTACTCGATACATCTTGCGAAAAAATAGTTGATACCGCAAATCGTACTAATGCAACAGCGATCGGTCCGATACCTTTACCTACAAAGCGCCGCATTTACTGCGTACTTCGTTCTCCTCACGTAGATAAAGATTCGCGAGAACACTTTGAAACCCGTACCCATCGACGGATTATTGATATCTATCAACCTTCCTCCAAAACCATTGATGCTTTGATGAAACTGGATTTACCTTCGGGTGTGGATATTGAAGTTAAACTTTAGTCGCATTGTCACATACTTGGCTGTTAATCGATAAATCACAACCCATAAAATATACATAGTGTCAATAGATATTTGTTACCCTTAGAAAAATTTCTAAGGGCTTTTTATTAACTTGAGTTTAACAGAGTGGAACGAGTCATTAAGAAGTCGGGTTTTTACGAGAAATATAGGTAACATCAGAAAACACTCATAAAAACCCGACTTCTTACCCCACGAAAAATTCAGGTTTTACAGCTTCTTTTCATCGAGATTCAGTAATCAAGGATTCACCATCAAATTCACGTTTTGTTAACGCTTCAAAACGAGTTTAGGGTAAAATATAAAGAAAATAGAGTTTTTTCCACAAAGAAATACTTTTATGTATAGTAAAAATATAAATAACTGTAAATATGACTTCCTCTTCTAAAATCGCAGTTCGCGAACTACCTCTGTTCCCATTACCAGATGTAGTTCTGTTCCCTACTAGACCATTACCTTTACATATTTTTGAATTTCGCTACCGAATCATGATGAACACCATTTTGGACAGCGATCGCAGATTCGGGGTATTAATGGTAGATCCAGCAAAAGGGACGGTTGCTAATGTTGGTTGCTGTGCGGAAATCATTCATCATCAACGATTAAAAGATGACCGAATGAAAATGCTAACTGTAGGACAACAAAGATTTCGCGTTTTAGAGTACGTTCGCGAAAAACCTTATTTTGTTGGGTTAGTTGAGTGGATTGATGACGAAGAATCATCAATTGATTTACGAAATGAAGCATCTGAGGTGGAGCAGTTATTGCGTGATGTTGTACGGCTTAGTGCCAAGTTAACCGAGCAAAACATCGAACTACCACAAGATTTACCCGCTTTACCTAAAGAATTATCTTACTGGGTAGCCAGCAATCTTTACCGTGTTGCTCCAGAGCAACAATTACTTTTGGAAATGCAAAATACTGCCGATCGATTACAACGAGAAGCAGAAATTTTAACTTCAACTCGCAATCATTTAGCCGCTCGTACTGTTCTTAAAGATACATTAAATCAAACTTTGTAATTAACAATTAAGAGTGGGTTATTAATTAGTAATTAAATGGAGTTTATGAAACCTAAAATTTCTATTTTAAGAACTTTAGTAATATTTAACCTCAAAATATAGGAGTCAAATTACGAGTTAAAACATATTAACTATTTGTCCTAATTTTAAATTAAATTAAATTAAATTAAATTTAAAACAAGGATTCTGTTGATAAAACATTGTAACTACCAAAAATTTTCAGGATTTCTGTGTGATTAGACAATTCAGCTAAAGCAGATTGCATTTCGATAGAAGCAGCATTTGCTTCCAAATCGATGAAAAACAAGTATTCTCCTAGAGAACGTTTTGTTGGACGCGATTCAATTCTGCTGAGGTTGATATTTTGCTTGACGAAAACTTGCAAAGTTTTAACTAATGCACCGGGTAAATTTGCTGGTACACTAAATGCTAGTGAAGTATAAAAAGTGGTGCTAACTGACATTTGAGCATTTAGATCGCGATATCCCATTTTGCTGATGCTTTGGTTATCACACTGACTAATTACCCAAAAACGGGTACAATTTTCTGGGTAATCATTAATACTGTTTGCAAGCACAGGTAGATTATATAGTTGCGCGGCTCTGCGAGATGAAATAGCTGCCGCAGCTTTAACATTTTTTAATTGTTGTAGCGCTTCTGTTGTAGAATTACTAGGAATTAGCTGTACATTAGGGAGAAACTTATCCAACCATTTTTGACATTGAGCTAATGCTTGTGGATGAGAATAAACGGTTTCGATACTATCTAAGTCTTGAGAACAGGAAATTAATGCGTGAGTTATGGGCATAACTAAAGCTAATTGAATTTGCAGATTCTCTAACTGCCAAAGTGTATCTAAAGTGACAGTAACCCCTCCTTGAATAGAATTTTCTACAGGTACTACAGCTAAATCTGCTTGACCATTAGCTACAGAATCAAGTGTTTGGAAAATGCTCGGATAAGGACGCAAATAAGCTTCGGTATTAGTAGTTTTAGTTAGCCAACTGACATAATACAAGGCTGCTTGTTCTGCATAAGTACCCAGAGGTCCCAAATGTGCAATTGATATCATATTGATAAAACCTTTAGTTTTTATATTCTATTACTTATGTTGACTTAAAAAATGGAATATTTTGAGTTCTAATCTGTTTTTAAGAGTTCAAATAGCAAATAAAATACCAAATTTATAACCTTAAATAGATACTATAATTCACAAAAATTTTTATAATCAGTAAAGAGTATCGAGTTTTCACAAAAACAAAAACCTATATTCTTGTAAAAAAAAATATAATTATCGACAAATTGTTGTCGCTTAACTATGGCTACTAAATTTAAAGCCTGTCAATCTGTAGAAATTCCCGTTCCATACGAGCCTATTCCAATTAAGCATTACTTACGTCAACCCCAACGCTTGGTTAATGCATTAGTTGATTCTAGTCGGATTGAACAGTTAAGTAGAGAGGTTTTTCGTTTAAAAATGCGTCCTTTAAGTTTTATGTCACTGAGTATTCAACCAGTTGTAGACATGAAAGTGTGGGCTTTAGCTGATGGAACAATTCGTTTGGAATCAGTAAATAGTGAAATTCGTGGAATAGAATATATTAACCAACGTTTTCAACTCGACTTAAAAGGTTATTTATCGAGTTACGAAAAAGACGGAAATACTTATCTTAAAGGTATCGCAAATTTAGAAGTCAAGGTAGAATTTCCGCCACCTTTATCTTTTACTCCTAAATCAATATTAGAAGCTGCTGGTAACAGCCTGCTTAAAAGCGTATTACTGACAATCAAGCAAAGATTGTTACATCAACTGCTAATTGATTATCGGCATTGGGTAGAATTACATTCTATTGATAATAATTATCTTGACTCCGATGGTAATGATTTTACGGTTTTTAAACCCGAATAATTGTTTTGACTTTTAAGAAGTCGGGTTTTTTAGCTTAAATATTTCTAAACCCACATAACCACTATAAAAACCCGACTTCTCACCCAATAATTAGAGGCAGCGATTGAGAAGAATCAAATAAACAAGTTATTTGGTCATTTTTGCTCAATTTGACAGGGACTAAAAGATTTACGATGCAACCTGGAGATACCGTAATTTTGTAGAGCTAACAGGTGTTTTTGACTACCATAACCCTTATTTCTTTCTAAATCGTACATTGGGTATTTTTCAGCAAGGCGAGTTATTAGTTGATCGCGCCAAACTTTAGCGACGATACTAGCAGAAGCTATCGTCAGTAAGCGAGAATCTCCTTTAATTATTGTTTCTTGGGGTAGTAATAAGTCTTTTACCCGCTGATTCCCATCAATTAAACAAAGTGCAGGCTGTACCTTCAATTTGAGAACAGCCCGCTTCATTGCTAAAAGTGATGCTTGGAGGATATTAAAAGAGTCTATTTCAGCCGTAGTTGCAAAACCGATTTTCCAGTCTATTGCAATATCAAAAATCGAACTAGCTAACTGATTTCTTCGATTAGCTGATAGCTTTTTACTATCTTTAATCTTGGTTGTGAAGATTTGGGGCAAACTATTACTATCTGGTAGAATCACGGCTGCTGCTACCACAGGACCAAACAAAGCACCTCTCCCCACTTCATCCACACCTGCAATTAATCCTTTCCTATGGGAATACGTAGAAAATTCCAGCCAATTTTGTTCCGGGGGGATTGTTGACTTGTCGATCGCAGTGATAGCTTGCCTAATTTCTACCATAATATTGGCGATTAAATCCTAGCTGACAGAAGAACGACGACGGCGGCGACGGCCATCTGCTGTTTTGGTTTCTGTTTCATTTTCATTATCGTCCATCGTTTGATTCGATTGTATTTGCTCTTGTTCTTGTTCTTCTTGTTCTTGTTCTTCTTGTTCTTGTTCTTCTTGTTCTTCTTCTTGTTCTTCTTCTATTTCCTCTTCTACTGTAATTTGATTACTTATTTTTACTTTTTTCGGAGTTGGAGTAAGGGAGTATGATTCTTCCTCTATACTTACTTCATCTTCACCTGGCGGAACAATATTAATGATTACAGATTTTTCGTTTTTGAACTCTTTGTCAAATTTCTTTAAAGGTGTAACGCCCATTAAAGCATAAACATCTTGTTCTTCGGGTGTCATTTCCACCGAAATAATTTCTGGTGGTTCAAGTACTCCTTTAACCGATTCTACTCTGGTTCTGGTGCGTTCAGGTCTTTCGCTCCATCCTTTACTCAAACCTGATGGGGAATTATCAATTCTTCTTGTTAATTCTGGTTCGGAATCGATGTCCAACTCATCATTAACTACTGTCAACGGACTCCCATTAATCCGTGGCTCATCTTTGTCATTTCCTCCATTAATCTCGACGACGCGACGACGACGACGACGTTTGGTGTTATCACCTAATTCTTGATAGCTGGGATGATTGAGCAAGTTTAGGTTGGCAAAATCCGCTTCTGCTTCGTCCCCTGAATCTGGGTATTCATCGACTACTTCTCTTGGCTCGCTTAAACGAGGAGCAGACAAACGCGGTTCTCTTTGGGGTAAAGGTACTACACGCTCTGGTAATTCTGCTGATGGTGGTGCAATTCGGGATTCGTTTTCCCCAGGTAGATGTACGATATGTCCTAAACCACCGCAGGTAGGGCAAGTTTCTCCAAAAAGCTCGTAAATATTTTGACCTTGACGTTTGCGGGTTAGTTCTACTAAACCCAATTCGGTTAATTGAGCAATTTGAGGACGGGCTTTGTCTGCTTTTAAGGCTTTATTAAAGTGTTCCAGAACCTGTAGTTGGTCTCGTCGCGATTCCATATCGATAAAATCAACGACAATCACTCCCGCAATATTACGCAAACGCAACTGACGGGCTATTTCTGTTGCTGCCTCGCAGTTTGTCCACAATACCGTTTCTCTTGCGGTTGCCGAACGGGTAAATGAACCGGAGTTGACATCTATCACCGTTAATGCTTCTGTCGGTTGAATAATAATATAACCACCAGAAGGTAAATCTACTCTGGGTTTTAGAGCTTCTTTAACGGCGGCATTAATCCGGAAATATTCTAATATTGCAGTGCGATCGCGGTGATGGTCAATTAATAAGCCTTGGGGTACTTGTCCCCCACTCCAGTTTTGTAAATACTGCTTTACCCGCTTTAAGCCGGTACTGGAGTCTACTACAATCCGGTTGACATCAGCGCCGTACATATCCCGCAAAACCCGCTGGATGAAGTCATCGTCACGGTTGAGCAAGGCTGGAGCACGGCAAGATTGGGCTTGCTCGCCGACTGACTCCCATTGTTTTTGCAGCAATTCTAAGTCTTCAATAATTGCTTCTTCTGGCTTTCCTTCGGCTTCGGTACGGATTAATAAGCCCATTCCTGCGGGTTTGATCAAGATTGCTAAGGCTCGCAAACGGTTGCGTTCATTTTCATTCCTGATCCGACGGGATAAGTTAACACCTCGTCCGTAAGGCATCAGGACTACGTAGCGTCCCGGCAAGGTAATGTTACCAGTAAGTCTTGGTCCTTTAGTACCAGTAGGCTCTTTCATTACTTGCACCATTACTTTTTGTTGTGGTGCTAGTAATTCCGTAATTGCCGCAGAAGAGCGTCTTAATCTTAATGGTCCAAGGTCGGTTACATGAATAAAACCATTCCGTTCGGGGTCACCAATATTGACGAAAGCTGCATCTATCCCAGGTAATACATTTTCTACTACTCCTAAATAAATGTCACCAATTTGGTGGTGACCAGTAGCTACGACAAGTTCTTGTATTTGGTCTTCAGAAAACACCGCAGCAATTTGATGCTGTTCGGCGATAATAATTTGTTTCGGCATTCAATTTCCTCAAAAATTGGCAGCTCAAATATTCGGGGAGGGGTTGTTATTCAATCTACCCTGCCTTCCCCTTGCAAGGCGCTGCTGTAATAAAATTGCACTTACTTTCGCTCAAATAAACACGAGCTATTCACATTGTCATTGCGTTTACGCAACCTAGGAATTCCAGAACGGTTGCATATTATAAATTAAATCGCCCGTTCGTGGTTAATTCGTGATACCTTTCCCCTGACCATTGAAGGTGTTAGTTAAAGGTAGTTACTTTATAAATCATCAAATGCGCGAGAAGAGATTGAATCAAGCACTTACAAGTCGGGACTGATTCATGTTCGTAGCCATAAACAAGTTAGAGAGAGCGTTCTTTTATCTACCGATGCTTGATCTGGGATAATATCCCAGGGTCTTGCAAACTAATATAGAAAGCTTTTGCACCCCGTACATCGGGGTAATGAATCAGCTCGTTCCGTTGCAGCGCCAGAAAAATTCTCTTCATCTAATTCTAACGCAAGGTCATAAAAAATCAATTCCGAGTTGATCTTAAATTAGAGGGCATGATAACTACAATTGTCCTCTTATGCCCCGTCCTTAAGGAAGGGGTATTAAACTGCCAAAATTAGCTTGCTCCGATGTATGTGCAGCAGATTGAATTCTGTTGTCGTTACAAGTTCAAGCATAAATGCAATTTGTTCTGGACGCAACAATGTACCATCATTGCGGCAAGCTCCTAGATACTGCAATTGAGCAGCATTACTCGAAATTAATTCTTTGTTGACTGTTTCGATAAATTCTAACTCAAACAAACGTTCGCGCAGATTTACCGTTTTCATTTTACCTTTTTTGGTTTTGTGCTGTATCCAAATTTCCTCTTTGGCTTTTACGGCATCAACCCAATCTCGCCATTGAGATGAATTTGCTTGTTGACTACAACTTACAGTAATTAAATACTGGGCGGCTTCAAGAAGTTGAGATGCGCTGCCCGAAGTTGCATCCACTTGCACGACATCATATATAGGTATGCCTTGGGGTAAGCAAGAACTTAAATTGTTTCGGAAAGTATCAACATCAATTTCTTCAGTTAGTTCAAAATCTACAATTTCATTAGTGCTAGTAGCTCCCAAGCTTAAAGCGTTTGCGATCGATATTCTCGGTTGGGGATTATACCCACCGCTAAATGATACTGGTAATCCGGCTCGTCGCACAGCTCGGTCAAAAATTTTCATCAAATCCAAATGACCGACTAATGCCATATCATCCTGTTTACCAAAGCGTACTCGCAATCGTTGAGCTTTGGTTGTATTGGGAACAAAATCTCCGGCAAATTCAGGAATCGGCGGCGGTGGAACTACAATATTATGACCAAAATCTGTACCACAAACCCCACAATGAGAGCAACTGTCAAAGGAACAATCGGGAACAGTGGCGGATAATAAAGCCTGTTGCAAGTCTTCCTTGAGCCACTTTTTCTCGATTCCCGTGTTTATGTGGTCCCAAGGTAGGGGGCGATCAAGGCGTTCGTCTACACTACTGCCTTGCATTACATTCCACTCACCACAAAGCACTTGGCGATATTTCCATTCTAAACCAGCTTCGGATATTGCTTGTTCCCAAGCGGTAAAAGCTTGATCTAGATTGTCGAACCACGAATCCATCCCCGCACCCAATTCCCAAGCACGACGCACTACAGTCCCTAAACTTCTGTCTCCCCTGCCGACGAAATCTTCCATCGCCGAAATCCGCACGTCGGTGAAATTTACTTTCACTCCGTGTATTCTGCGAAATTCTTGCCGCAGCAATTCCTGCTTGCGTTTAAACTCGGTGGTGGAAACTGAGTGCCATTGAAATGGTGTATGAGGTTTGGGTGTAAAATTGGAAATTGTTAAGTTAAAGTTCAAAGGTCTTCTACCTTTTGCCCAACATTCCCGCTTTAACCAGTTGACTGTTTGAGCAATGCCCAATACATCATCATCTGTTTCACCGGGCAAGCCAATCATAAAGTATAGCTTTACCTTATCCCATCCTTGTTCCCAAGCTGTTTTTACCCCCCTTAATAATTCTTCATTAGTCAAACCCTTATTAACAATATCCCGCATCCTTTGCGTACCAGCTTCTGGAGCAAAAGTCAATCCACTTTGTCGCCTTCCACCCAAAATATTGGCAATATTTTCATCAAATCTATCTACTCGCTGACTGGGTAGGGAAAGGGAAATATTTTCATCTTTGAGACGATTTTTGATTTCCATCCCTACCGAACTTAAAGCTAAATAATCCGAACAGGAAAGGGACAATAAAGAAAATTCATTGTAACCAGTTTGACGCATCCCTTCTGTGATGGTTTCTACAACCGTATCAGGTTCCACATCCCGCGCCGGACGAGTTAACATTCCTGGTTGACAAAATCTACAACCTCTGGTACAACCGCGCCGAATTTCAATTGTCAAACGGTCGTGTACAGTTTCTACAACAGGAACTAACCCGATAGAATAAGCCGGTATGGGACTAGCAACCCGCCGTATAATCCGTTCCGGTACATCTGGATGGTTGGGATGAACGGAACCATCCGCAGCCATATCGTAAAACTGCGGTACGTATACACCCGGAATCTGTGCCACATCCAACAATAATTCTTGACGGCTCAAGAAGGCTTTTTTACCTTCCTCTAAAACTAAACCAATTTCTGGCAATAGTTCTTCACCATCTCCCAGAGCGATAAAATCGAAGAAGTTAGCATAAGGTTCGGGATTAGATGTCGCAGTTTGTCCCCCCGCAAAAATCAAGGGATAATCTCCGACTAATCTTTCTTCCCAAGTTAAGGGAATACCCGCCAAATCCAACATTTCCAAAATGTTGGTAGCCCCTAATTCATAACTCAGGCTAAAACCCAAAATATCGAAATCAACCAGACTTCGCTTCGACTCTACAGCAAACAAAGGTGTTTGAGTCGCTCTGAGTTTTGCCGTTAAATCCGCACCCGGTAAATAAGCGCGATCGCACAACTGACGGGGCTGAACATTCAATATATTATAAAGAATGATATGCCCTAAATTAGAAGCACCAACTTCATATACTTCTGGGTAAGTTAACACCCAGCGTATCGTCGCCGTATCCCAAGGTTTGTGTTTTGCTAAAAGCTCATTACCTAGGTAACGGGATGGTTTTGCAATATCGGACGTGATTAATTTATCTACTGTAACAGCCACTATGCTATTTTCTAGCTACTTTTAAGTAATTACAGCTACTCATTTCTAAGATTAGCATTGATTTGTAATTGGGAGACTACTAAAACCCGATTGCTTTGTGATTCAAATTTTCCAAAACGCTCCTGAATCTTTTTCAAGCCAGCCAAAACAGAATTTTGCTTGGAGAAATTAAGTAGTTAAGCCTTGATTAGTTATATCTTTACTGCTCAGTTATATAACCACTTGCGAAAGCAATACTCCCTATCTCAACGAAATGTTAAACTAAATGTTGCATAAGTACTTCTACTTACTTGTTAAAAATCATTCCTGGATCAAATATTTCAAACACTCTATCTAATTGAGTCAGTTGAAAAAGAATTCTGTGAGCAGGGGAAACAGAGCAAAAGCAAAGACGTTGTTGTAATTGCTTGGCTTTCTTGACTCCAGATACTAATGCCATTAAACCCGCGCTGTCTATCAAATCAACTTTTTCCAGGTCTAACAATACAATTGTATTCCCAAAATGTTTCAGTGCTGCATCCAATTCTTGTTCAAGTTTTAGGGCATTTACGGCATTTAAAGACTCTTGGGGTCGAATAATTGTGATTTTAGGACTATTAAGTATTGCTTGCATGGTTAGATCCTATTTAAATATTCTTTCTTAAGGGTATAGATGTATTCGACCATAATCTTTTTTTGATCGCATCGACCATTCGTATTAGCTTTCTTTGTAGAATCTTTATTGCCCTACTACTTCTGTTTAAAGATTGTCATAATACTCAAGGCAATCGTAGCTAAATATACTTTTTTATAATTCAAGTTCAAAAATAATCTATATAACCAGCATGACTGCTTGCTGGATTAGGTCAAAAAATATCTGTAAATCTTAACTATTAAGCATTGGGGCTAATTTTCCCAAGGACAAATTCAACATAAAGAATCCTTATTTTTTCCTTAATGATTGGCTTGTATCTTCTGGAGATGACAAGTAACTTGTCTGTTATATATATGATCCTAATCACTCATTAAGTAATGTTTGGATCACGTTTTATACTTAAAAACATCTGGGATAATTGGTATTAAATACATAACGGTTGCTGACTATGAGAACTAAGTACGCTATTCGTCAATTAGTTGAGAGAGCTTTGTTTATTAAGAAATTAACTCCTGAAATCGAAAATGAAATCAATTCCGAGCTTACTCAAATGGGTTACATTTCTGACGTTGATTATGAAGCATTAGAGCTTTTAATGGCAGAAATGGATGCTGGTAGAGTTCAGCTGGTTCCCAGTCTTTAATAGTTTTGCTAAATATGATGATTCATATCGACCATTGAAGCTGAGAGACTAAGTTATTTTTATTAAAGCAGATTACGCAAAATACTGCATAGTATTATGAAGGGCGCGGGTATCCAAGAGTCTACCATCGCGATAATTTTTATTGAGATAATAATTAAGATATGGTACTGAGTGCTATCGCACTTGCCAAAATTCGGATTTTCAAGTATAAATACTTATAATAGAATTAGAACTCTTGTCAAAACCCGACTTCTAAAGCAAACTTCCTTTAATCCAAATTAATCTGATATTTGATTTTTACTCGCTTGCCAGAATTGCTGAATAAATTCATAAAGCTGTTGCGATCGCGTATCGTTATATTCAGGTTTTGGTTCTTTTGCGATAATTTGACTGTATAGCCCAATGACTTCGGTATCTAAAGCTGGTTGAAACAAATTTATTGACCATAACAGATCGGAACTAGAACGCAAATCGGTTACTTGTGGTGCTTCGTACTCCTGGGTAACAAGCAATAAAGGACGCACCCAACACAAATCACGTTCGGCAACTACTTGAATCACCTCTGTATATAACCTTTGATCGCCATATTCGAGAAAAACTATTTGTCCAACTTGAAAATTTGCTTTGATCTCCATAAGAAATGCTAGTTTGAAGCAGTTAAACTGTTTGGGCGCGATATGCTAACATAAAACCTGACCTTATTGTAGCGAGTGCGTAAGTCCGAGAATTAATCGACCAGAGAAAACTTTTGAGCGATCGCACTATGGCAATTAGTGCTATAAAATATTTAAAAGAAGAATCAACTATTAAGTAAAGTTGAGATAATAGGTCTGTTGTAGTAAACAAAAAATGTTCTTACCATAATAACCGTGTCAGTCGAAATATTACAGAAGCCCTCAACAACCCGTAAACACGCCCCTCGGTATCGTGTTTTGCTCCATAACGATGAATACAACACTATGGAGTATGTGGTGCAGACACTAATTACCACAGTGCCGAGTCTCAGCCAACCCCAGGCTGTAAGTATCATGATGGAAGCCCATACAAATGGATTCGGTTTAGTTATTACTTGCGCTCAAGAACACGCCGAATTTTATTGCGAAACTCTAAAAAATCATGGGTTAAGCAGTACAATTGAACCAGAAGAATAAAATTAACGAAACTGTTCATATCAAGTTGCCGTCCGTCTTCAAAGCATGGTAAGCAGACAATAGATAAAGTATATTTTGTGTTGTCTAATCTTTACCGATATAAATTACTTGGTATGAAAATTAACTTAGTTAGTTTAGCTCAGCGCCCTGCCCCCATCAGGTTGGGCTGTTTTGTTTTATGTTTACTGTTACCTTGGTTGTCTTATGCAGCAGCAATATATCTCTTAGTCAAGGATGAAAATACCCGGACTATTTTAACAATGGGTATTTTGGCGGTTGAGTTTTATTTTTACTACCTTGGTGGAGTAAATACATCCATCAGCAATCCCAAACATTTAGTAATTATGGTTTAGAATTTACTCGGCTTTGGTTGGTGGAGTTGCTGCGTGGTATAGCAATTGGACTGATAAGTATTTTAATTTTATACGGTTTACAAGGAATATTCGGTTGGTTAATTTGGCAGCAGCCCAGTTTTTCGGTGGTACAATTAGTTTTGGAAGGATTAATTAGTGCTTTGGGTATCGCTTTTGCTGAAGAATTATTTTTCCGGGGGTTCATATACGATGAATTGCAGCGAGATTACGATGCAAAAACAGTAATTTGGGCTGTGGCGATTATTTTTGCATTATTGCATTTTATCAAACCACTACCAGAAATTATTCGTACATCGCCGCAATTTTTGGGATTATTACTATTAGGTTTGGCTTGCGTCTGGGCTAAACGTAGTTGTAGAGGACGTTTGAGTTTACCCATCGGAATTCATGGGGGTTTAGTTTGGGGTGTTTATATTATCGAAGTCGGAAAACTGATAAAATATACTGGCACAGTTCCTCAATGGGTTACTGGCATCGATAATAATCCTTTAGTTGGAATAATGGGATTATTGGGTTTGATATTATTAGCGTTGTGGACTCGCCAAAAACAGTTGAAACTATTGAAGATTCCTGTAGAAAATAAGTCGGGCTTTTAAAATAAATATCCATAAAACAGCATGAGTTCGATGTTGATTGCTTCGATTGCGGCTTGAAGATTTTTAGTGGGGTTAGAAGTCGGGTTTTTAAGATAAATCTGGGTTGTAACAGACAATCATCATAAAAACCCGACTTCTGTACTAACACTGATAACTGTTCACTGATAACTGATTATTGACTTAAAGGTAAACTGATAAAACCCCATTTGTCACCAACTTTAACCCATGCCTGACCGAATTTCGGATCAACTGCACTTTTTTGGTATGACAATAAATCACCTGCATGGTCAAATTGCGGCGAAATTATTATATTACCACTTTGATCGATATAGCCCCATTTATTTTCAATACTTACTTTCGCTAAACCTTGGGAAAATACACCCGCATCGTCAAATTGTGGCTTGATAACAAGTTTACCGTTCTTATTTATATAGCCATATTTGCCATCTATCCATACTGATGCAAGTCCGTCAGAAAAACTGCTAGCTTCTAAAAAAGATGGTTTGATGTGAAATTTTCCTGCGTTATTTATATATCCCCACTGGTTATTGTTACTTGCTAATGCCAATCCTTCAGAAAAATTCCATGCTTGTTCAAATTGAGGCTGGATAATTAATTTTCCTTGAAGATTAATGTAACCCCACTTTTTATCAATTTTAATTGGTGCCATATCTTCACTGAAAGAACCAGCATCGTTAAATTGCGGCTTAATGACAAATTTTCCAGTTTTATCAATATAACCCCACTTGTCGCCCACTTTCACAGGTGCTAGGGCTATCTTGTCAGCAACCTTACTTTGCTTATCTATGACAAAAGACATCGCATTATCAAATTGGGGCTTGATGACAAACTTACCAGTTTTGTTGATATAACCAAATTTATTACCCAACTTTACCAGTGCTAATCCTTGAGAAAAATCTTTCGCTATATCAAATTCGGTTTTAATGGCTAAAAGACCTTTTTTATTGATATAACCCCATTTACCGCTAATATTTACCCATGCTAACCCTTCGGAAAACTCTCCAGCACCGTCAAAAAGTGCTGGGATAATAACTTTACCAGTGCGATCGACATATCCTTCACGGTAGCCAATATATACTGGAGCTAGACCTTCGGAAAACTCGCTTACAGATGTAAATTGTGGCTGAATTATAAAAGTAAAATTGTGATTTTTACTACTTTTTAAACTGTTGGATAATGATTTTTTAGCCTGAGAAAATGCTGGTGATACAGATATTAAGCAAGGTAGAGTTACTGCTAAAGCAGAAATTACTACTAATCGGTTGCGAGCTACTGCAAAAGTCGCCTTTGGTGATACAACCATAAAATTATGTCAATTGTGTCAATTGTTTCAAATTTCTCTGTATTTTTACTGGTGAATCCTAGATTACTTCTGAGGTAAGAAGTCGGGTTTTTATCGGGATTTTCTGATGTTAAGCATAGAATATCGTAAAAACCCGACTTCTTCCGTAGATTATCGTCGAACTGACGTTAGATTTTAATACTGGTATTCCCCAGTCATCTAAAGGTTCATAAATTTTTCTGTTTTCAAATAAATTTACTCAACCTGTTTCGATAACGTCTAATTTTGCTTAAATGTTCCTGTATAAGTAATATCAAGCTTAGTCTGTGAGTATGTGACGATCGCACTGTCAAAGCTTGACATAATAAACGCTAATTTTCCAGTTTATTTGACAACTTTTTCGATTATAGTTCCGATTAAACAAGCGTTATCAAAATTTGCACCACTTAAATTTGCCCCGTCTAATTCCGCACAAAGTAAATTTGCACCACTTAAATTTGCCCCGGAAAGATTCGCTTTACGTAAATCGGCTTCCTCTAAGTTGGCTTCGCTAAATAACGCTCCCTGTAAATCTGCACGACTTAAATCTGCACCTTTAAGGTTAGCACCCGTAAGATTAGCACCTCGTAAATCAGCACCGCGTAAGTCAACACCTTGTAAGTTAACGTTAACGAAATTAGTACCGCTTAAAAAAGCACCTGCAAAAGAAACTTCGCTAACTCTAGCACCCATGAAGTTACCACCGCGCAAATTACTACCTCGTAAATCGGCACCAGTTAAATCTGCTTGCATTAAATTAGCTCCCATCAAGTTTGCTCGCAAATCCGCTTGTTGGAGATTTGCACCCATTAGATTTGCTCCTTCCAAATGAGCGCCTTCAAATTTAGATTTAGCAAAATTTGTCCCAACAAGAGAAGCACCAGCAAAATTGACTCGGCTTAAATCAGTTTGGGATAAATCTTCGTCTTCTAAATTAACTCCAGCTAACTGCTTCAATTCACCCGACTTAATAGCTTCAATATTCATATTATTTATATCTTTTTTAGTATCAGTAATAATTAATATATTTTAAATATATAGGAATCCTACTTGAAAATTGAAAAAACTCAGTACACCTTAATCTTCTAGAATCATCAAAGTCTCTTGGCTCTTGCCTCTTGCCTCCCGACACAAACAATTTTAAAAATCAAACCGGATTCCTATATTTAAATAAAAAACAACTAGACGCAAAGAGATATAACCAAAAGTCGCTCTTTACGCCTATCAATGAAATTATGATCGATCAAAACTACCGTAAGTGGTTATTTCACTAAATTTGCTTGTCTCTTCTTGTTTATTGTCAAGCAACCAGATTCCGGCGCTCAATTTTGGTGTAATTACGGGTAATTCCATCCCTTGGTGCAAACCCATGACTAATAAAGTCAAAGTTTCGACTAATTTAGGATCAAAATGGCGCGATTGCTGTTGTCTGCACTCTTCTAAAGCTTGAGTAAGGATTTCTTCCTTGGTTAACCCCGAAGAAAATTTGTGGTTGACTCGACATTGAAATTCTGCTACTAAAGCTAGAATTCTTGATTCTAAAGGAATTTCGTCTCCTGCTAAGGCAGCTGGTTCTCCAGTACCATCCCACCACTCCGATTGATGGGTAATAATTTGCGCTACAGCCCGCAGTCTGGGCATAGTACGTAAAACTTGTGTTCCCGGTACCAAAGGACAAGTTAAAGGGCAACTAGGAGCATCTTCTTGATAGCGCGTGGATGTTCCCGGAACTAAAACGCTTTGAGCCGTTTGTAGGGGATGTATGCGATGTAGAAAGCCTGCAAGCCGCAATCTTTTCATCTGCCATGCAGGCAAATCTAAAAGCTGCCCCATGGTTTCTGATAAAGCGACAACTTCTGTTGCTGCCATTGGATTAGTAATGTCGGCAGCATCAAGAAGTTCTGCCATCCGCAAAAATGCCTGAATTTCATTAGAAACTAAGTTTCTATCCAAAATTTGATAGCGATTACCTGCGGGAACGGAAATATTTATCTGTCCCGTCTGTAAATAATCTACTACCCTAGAAACTACAGTCGCTAAATCTTCCGATGTGACAACTGCTGGTTTAATTGCTTGTTGATATTGGCGCAGTTTTTTCCCTAATTCCGGATTGTAGCTTTCAATGTGCGCGATCGCAATCTGAGCCGTTTCCCTAACCAAATCTGGCTCAAATGTCCACAAACCGTAGAATTTCCGCTCTAAATCCGATGCTGGTTGTCCAGATGAACCATAATCTTCTGCTGATAGCTCTTGACAAATTACCATCGCTGTGTAACTCGGCGACAGAATAATTAAATGCCATTCTTCAGCCACCGAATCATTTGGTTTTATAGTAACCAAATCCACGTTAGATAGTTTGCTGGTGGGATGTTCCAACCAAGTACTATCAGCGGCTGCCATGATGGCAATTTGTTGCGAGCATTTAGCAATATCTTCGTAACGTTGCGCTTCTTCTAGATACCATTTGCCTTGTTGAAAAGCGGTGATCACTAAAGGCTTACTATTATCATTTAATATATGGTCTTCTAAAGCATGGCAAAGAGCGACCAAAGTATTTTTATAATAAACGCCGTATCTAATCGGTTTTTTGCTATCTTGATGGGCTTGTTGTAGCCTTTGGAGTATTGAGCCTTCTAACATTTGATTTTATGAAAGTAATCGCCAGTGGATTGCGAGGATATTTTAATACCCAATAGCTACAGCTATAGAGTAATTGGTTGAATATAGTAGGACGAAATAGAACGTCCTACTAGTTTTCTATGATACACCTGCTAATTGCTTTGATTTTGTTTCAATTGGGGCAGAAAGTGCTTCTTCTAAGTCAGCACAACCAAGTTTTTGTTCCAAAATTTTCATGACTTCGCGTCCGAAATCATTGGGATTTTGTTTCATCGCTTGCAAGCAAACTTGACCAAAAAACGAACCTAGGGGTTCGGGATTCCATAGTAGCTTTCTCGCATTCCACGGCGCTAGCAGCATGGGATTGTAACCTTGATTAAGAATACCTTCTTTAAAAGCGTATTCTTCTAAATGAGTATGGGGTTGCAATCCAATAAAGAATATTGCCGGTTCAACTTTATCTACTCCGAAAATTCGTTCTAATTCGCGATGGTAAGCGATGGTTTGACGGATAGTTTCAGGACGTTCGTCTATGACATTAAAAGAATAGTTTACCGAAACCAAATCATTGAAACCAGCTGTTTTTAAATCCCGGCAGTTTTCCAGAACAGTCCGCAAATTATAACCCATACGCATTTTTCGCACCAGTTCTTGAGAACCGCTGGTAATACCGATTTCAAAATAGTTCATGCCGGTTTTCACCATCAAATCACACAGCTTGGGAGTGAGGTTATCGGCACGGATATAAGCAGCCCAATTAATATCCGTCATCCCAGAATCAACGATTTTCTCCAATAGTTCCACAGCATCATCCATAAATTTCCGCGCTGGAATAAATTGAGCATCGGTAAACCAGAATTTACGAATACCTCGATCGTAAAGTTGTCGCATCTCCGCAACTACTTCCGCAGCCGGATTAATCCGTACCTGTTTTCCTTCCACAACCGTGTAAACACAGTAGCAGCAATTATGAGGACAACCGCGTTTAGTTTGTACCCCAATATAAAAGTCTTCTTCTTGGAGATAATAACTAAATTCCGACCATATACTTTCAATATAGTCGTAATTACAGGCAGCTTTTTCCACGGGTGAGGGTTGTTCGTGAATCAATCGCTGACGGGGTTGAGTTTCTCCCACCACATAACAGCGTTCGTCTCGAAAATCCCTACCGCTCAAAAGTTTCTCTAATAAAGCTTCCCCTTCACCAACGGAAACAATAGAACCTTTGGGTAAGCTGTTGCTCAACTGTTCGTAATAAACGCTAACTGCACCACCACCGATAACTACGCGAACATCTTTGTTATATCTAAGAGCGCGTTTTAATCCACGTTTAATTAATGCCGAATTCCGCCAAAGTTCCGTATAAAAGCCCTTGAGCATTTGAAAACCGCCCAAAGCACCGTGTAACTTCACAAAGGGATTTTTAGCGTAGAAAATTTCAAAAGAATATTGTAGGGGATTTCCACCTCTGCCACCGACTGGAGCAAAAATATGAATATCTCGCCAAGAATAAATCAATAGCGTCGGTTTAAATTCATCAATACAGGCATCCAGAGCCGATTTATAGTCTAAAGGTGGTACCGTTCCCAAATCAAGAATCCGCTGTTCGACATTCGGAAACCCCTTGTGGACATGATCTGCAAGGTAAACTACCCCAATCGGAAAAATGGGATTACAAGGAAGACGAACGTAGAGAATTTTGTTTTCCATGATCAGTGTTTCAACTTCCATCTTGCTGTTTTCAAAGAAAAAAGAGAGTTAATACCCGCTTCAAAAATACGTATTTAAATAAATTGTCGCTTTTTATTGCCAAAGTCGAACGGCGCAAAGCCCATTCATTTCATATACATACTATCTATTATGAAAATTCACTTCATATAGCTTTACGATAACATCCACTTCCTTACTTAAACCGATTTTTTCTTGAAAGCTGCAATTTGCTGGACACACCTAGTAGTCCTTTGCATTAAAATTAAATGTTTGTAGTTGGGATGCCCGCCCTTAATTTGAGCGATAAATCGCAACTACAAACCCATCAGAACTAATGAAATGAAGTACTAGAAGCAGACAAAGGAAACAATTTCCAACTCTCAATTAATAACTAACTTCCTTGCTCCGAACTACTTGTCTAAATCACTCAAAATAAAAATTACTGATTTTTTATCTGAATATTAATGATAATTAGTTAAGTCATCACGCATTTAATTTGTATTTTTCTAGCGGGCAGGCTTGCCCTCGAACCCTTCACTTCGTTCAAGGGTAAACTCCGTGAAGGGATGCCCGCACTACAAGACCGGGGAACGCCGGTCGCCGCAGGCTCCGCCGTTGCACGGCGGAGTACCGGCGACTTTAATAAAATTTGAATATACTTTCTTAAAGGCTTTTTAGCTTAGTTATAGAAGACTCATCAATAAAATCTAATACTCAGTATATTGATACTCTAAAATTCGTCAAATTGCATTGCATAATTCTATAAATTTCATAAAAATATTTTCATGAATAACACATAATGTATAATTGCAAAAAAGGCATAAATTTTTACAAAAATTTCATATCTCGAATATATCTTAAGGTAGAAATAGCATACAAATACCCAGTTGGTATTGAAGGTTACAGTAGGTGGGGATCGACCGTGCTAATTTTGCTAATGTAGGATAGAATTGTGGCGACAAGCTCGTCAGCAGTTATGGCTCAAATACTAGATCCGTTACCACCCAATCCACAGGGAAAATTTCTCTGCTGCTACGTTAATGCCACAAGTAAAATACAAGTGGCTCGCATCTCCAACATTTCTAATTGGTACTTTGAACGGGTTGTTTTTCCAGGACAAAGATTGGTTTTTGAAGCACCCCAATTAGCTCAATTAGAAATTCATACAGGCATGATGGCAAGTGCAATTTTATCGGATACTATTCCGTGCAATCGCCTTGTAATTGACGAAGCAAATAATTCTGAAAAGCAAGTAAATTCAGATAGTCCCAATAGTGATTCCATCGATAAAAATTCCTTTGTGTCCTCAATTAATTCCAAAATCGGAGATACAACAAAACCATTAACAATCGTTGGCTTGACATCTATATAATTAAAATTTTTTTTCTTTATTTTTGGGTTGCTTTTATTCGCAACCCGTTTTTATTTAAGAAGAGTTAGTTGATGGTGGTTAGTTGATAGTGGTTAGTTGATGGTGGTTAGTTGATAGTGGTTATTTATTTTTCCTTATCTCCCTATCCCCCCATCCCCCATATGTCACCGCTTCAATCTACAATTATAAATATGGATTTACCTTCATTTATTTGGTTGTGGAAAATTGCGGCGTGGTCTATGGGATTGTCGTTACTAGCTTATTCACTATTAGCGGTAACGGGTATTTGGATGTTTCGCACTAGAACATCCGCAAATCGTCGCTTCGGAACGCTGTTTCCGGAGGACTACACTGGACTACGCATATTCCATTATGTAATCGGTATCACTATGGTTATTTTAGTGATATTGCTACTGTGTATTGGTATTATCGGTACTTTAGGTGAATATGGTTCTTTGGGACATTCCCAGCACTTAAGTGCTGGGTTAATTACGGTGTTGTTAGTTTTGGTATCTGCTGGAAGTGCTATTTTGATTCGTACTGGTTGGGTTGGGGCTAGATGCATTCACGTTAGTATTAATATTGCTCTATTTTTTGTATTTGCCTGGGTTTCTCTAAGTGGTTGGACTGTAGTGCAAAGGTATTTACCTTAATTAGGTCAAAGGTTAAAGGTTTAAGGTCAAAGGTTTAAGAGAATGTTTTGTGTCTGGCTGTTAAAGGCGCTACTACACAAACAAAGTCCACCTTACGGTGGACTAAGGTATTTGCAACCCGTGCAGACGGGTTTTGCTTGTGTAGATGCGGTAATAAAGCGCCCGATAAAGTGTATAATTTGACTTTTAAAACATCCTCAAAGGTTTAAGGTCAAAGGTTTAAAATATTTATTTCATCGTTATTATTTAATAATTGAAAAACAATTAAATATTTTAGTTAATCTTGGTATCCCAATTCACAATTTCTAATGGAAACCTCTTGTATTTTTCGGCTATCTCCTTTAATTAGGATTACGCTTTTGAGTTTGTATGTAGCGTTAACGTTACCTTTACCTGTGCTTGCTGATGTAACTAATGCACCAGTACCGTCTTCATTACTTTGGGTAGGTATTGTAGGTGGTTTTGCAATTTTATACGCAGTTTTAACCGAAAGGGTAATATTAAATGAACAAGGAATTCAGGTTGTTTATCCTGCTTGGGTACCAAAGTTTTTCCGTAAAGGCTGGTCTTTACCTTGGTCGGAAGTACAACAATTAAAGCCACGTACTACGGGACAAGGCGGTATAGTTTACTATTTTCTGAGTAAAGATCAGAAAGCTTATTTGCTGCCAATGCGTGTAGCAGGATTCGCCCGTTTGGTAAGAATTGTACAAGAAAAAACGGGTATTGATACTACGGATGTTTACCCATTGGCGCAACCGTGGATGTATTTAATTTTGCTAACTTTTACCTTGTTGATGTTTTTAGTTGATGGTTGGACAATTTTAACTGCAAGGGCAATTGGGAATTGGTAATTGGTAATTGGGAATTGGTAATTGGGAATTGGTAATTGATAATTGGTTAATTGCGTAACGTATCCATGAAAATTCCCCCATTACCCATCCCCGATTACCCATTACCTAGATCATTAGAGATAGTCTACAAATAGCTCCGGAACTAACCTAAGTGTGCCAGATTTTAAAGTTTCGATATCTATCCAAAGTGCAGTTTTTTCTCGCTCTCCTTCGTTGAATGGGATTGTTTCCTGTTGGTAAAATTTGGGATGTACGAAGTCACATTCAAAAAGTTGAATGATTTCGTGACCTGGTTTTCCTTGGAAGTAAAATATATTTTCTAAACAGGTTAGGTAGCGAATGTTGGTTATTTCTGCTTGGATTTCTTCTTGAAATTCGCGTTGCAGGGCTTGTTTGCTGGTTTCACCAAATTCAACACCCCCACCCATTGCGCGGTAGAATTTATCTTTTTTTACTGGATCATAACCTTCGGAAAGCAAAGTGCGATTCTTTGTATCTCGAATTAGTCCTAAAGCAATAACGCGGATTTTACCTTCTTTATACATTTATTTTTCCTAGTTATCGTAAATAAACGAAGGACGACTTTCGCTGTCTTCAATTGACCAATCTGAATTTTCACCGCCAATATATACTTCATCAATGGTGACGTATTCTTGACCAAGCTGAATGAGAGCGTTAACGAGCATATCAATGGCGATCGCGTCGGAAGTTCCTAAGTCAAGCCAACACCGTCCCCAATCACCGTTGTATTCAAATTCGCCCATATTATGCATCAAGGCTAATAAGCTATTTTGATAACCATCTTGGTCATAATTTAAATAGCTAATATCGTTTCCGGTATCTTGTACTTGGAGATTTTCGGCGTTGAAAGCACCTAATTTACCTAAGTAAAACCAAGAATTAAAAAGTTCTTCTACAAACTGTTTTTCACGTTCGGAAGGAACCGTGCTAAATTTCAGCCAAATCCAGACATCAAAAGGATTAATCTCACGAAATTCTATCTTCATTTGATTTCAATATCCAGGCTACTTTTACACAAAATTATTTTAGAAGAAGTTATGGGATTTTAGATTTTAGATTTTGGATTTTGGATTAGGGGATAAGAATTAAGAGTGAGGAGTTAGGAGTTGACAGTTGCCTATTCCCTATTCCCTATTCCCTATTTAAGATTTTGTGTTGTTCGTTGCTGTTCGCTTTCTATTTGTTTGACTAAACTCGCGGGTAGTTGAGATTTTTTCGCTAATGCTTGATTAAAAAGAGTAAGTGCTTGTTGCATCATTTGCGGATCTTGCTGTTTTTTGGCTTGTTCGCGGAGGATTTGGGCTTTGAGATAGTAAAGTTCTGGATTATCAGGTGCTATTTTAAGGGCGCGTTCTGCGTATGTTAGGGCTTGGGGATAGTTTTTTAAGTCTCGGTAAGCTATAGCTATACCTCTATTTACTAAATATTCAGGACCTGCATTTTTTTCCAATCTCTCAATTGCTTGTTGGGGATTGGTGAAAGGTAGATTTACAGCCAGCATTAAATCCATGTAACCTTTGATTAAATTAAGTTCTGGATCTTCAGGAGAAATGGCTTCGGCTTTGTCTAAATGCTTGTAAACTTCTCGTAGACGACTTAATGCTTTCGGCGCACCGCTAACTGTTCCTTCGCGGGTAAGAATTACTGCTCCTTCTAGAAAATGACCTACAGCAGCGTATAAATTACCACGCAGTGGGTCTGAGGAAATTAATTTTTGTGCTGTATTTAATGTCTTAGCGCTGTAAGATTCTAATGTGACACTATCTTGATTAAGATAAGCTAAAGATGCCTGCATGGCATAAGCTAGAGGTTCATTTGGCTCTTTTGATATTGCTTGTTCGAGATATTTTTGTCCTGTTTGATAGTTACCTTTCTCGAAAATTGCTTTAAATGCGGCTTCGGTGTTATCGCCAATATCACGGGGTTGAGTGCGAGGAAAGGGGTCTGCGGCTATAGTGGGATTTATGAATACACTTAATGCTATGACGCTTGTAAAGGCAGCTTTGGCGAAGTGTACAAGTTTTCTGGAGGTAGTTGCTCTGGAAATAGAAAATTTTTTAGTCATGTTAAAGCTCAGAATTATTACTGTTGAATAAGTTTTATATTTTACTTATATTTACTTAAATAGGTTATGGATATCCCTTGTAGATTCATATACAAATGTTAGAAATTTTGATAAATAATTTGACTGGAGAGATTTGAAGGGGTTCCCAGACTTTTTTATGACTAATATTGTTACTAATATTAATATTAGGGAACTTGTCTAAGAAAATTAGTAAACTCGCTGATTAAATGGTGTATCGCTAAATAATATCTGTTGACTTTGTGGTTTAAAGATTTTTCGGAATTTTATCTATCGCAAAGCGTGTATTTAATTGTGTATTTAATTAATGGCTGATTTTCAGTAAAATTAACAAATGCTTCATCTCAGAAATTTAGTTTATCATCCAACAGCTAGTCAAGATTCGATTCTCAAATCAATTAATTTAGATTTAGCCCCCCAACAACTAGGTTTAATTATTGGACCAAGTGGTTCTGGAAAAAGTACGTTATTGGAAATTTTATCTGGATTAGCAGAACCGACATCGGGTTCGCTATTTTGGCGAGAACAGGAATTACTAGCCGAGGAAATGCAGCAATTAGCTGGTTTGGTGTTTCAATTTCCAGAGCGTCATTTTTGCGGTGGTACGATTTTAGAAGAGTTACGTTTAGGACATCCGGAATTAGGGGTAGAACGAGTTAGAAACGCATTAAGCGAAGTGGGATTAGAACATTTAGCTTTTTCAACCGCACCCTATGCTTTAAGCGGTGGACAGCAGAGACGTTTGGCTTTAGCAGTACAGCTAATTCGTCAGCCAAATTTATTATTATTAGATGAGCCTACAGCCGGTTTAGATTGGTCGATGCGTCGTCAACTGGTAAATTTATTAGCGAAATTAAAAGAACACTGGACTTTATTGGTAGTTACTCACGATGCAGGAGATTTATTACCAATTGCCGATAGTTGCTGGACTCTTAATCATGGAGAATTAAAATCCGTCGATCCAGATGTGCTGAAAGCGAAAGTTAAGGAATCAGAAGCAGCGGTTTAGGAGGAACCTATCGATAACTTCTTCTAATCGTAAACATCTCTACGATGTCCAGCTTTATGAATTGTCATAATTTGCGTTTCGGCATCGAAGGAATAGATAACTCGGTAATCACCAACTCTGAGTTTGAAAAGATTACTCAAATCGGCACCTAAAGCTTGAGGGGTTATATCGTCAAAGTTTTCTGGCAACCAACGAATTTTACGCAGGATACGCTCTTGAATAGTTGGTGAAAGTCCTTCCAAACTATCAATGCCTGTTGGTGTAAATTCAACGTTGTAACCCATCACCAAGCCAGTCCGAGTTTTTGCCACTTCAGAAGCTGGAATTCCCCGTTCTCCAGCCTGGGTTCTCTCCAGAGAGTCGAGTAGTTGTTGCTTTACTTGTGGTTTTAGTTGCTTTCCCTCGTCAGGATCAGTTAACAGAGTATGAAGCGTTTCCGCAACAGTTTCTTGGATCAGAAGCTTAAGTTCTTCAACCGTTAAATCTTTGACTTGCATATATTATTGAATCATGGTGGATTCTTATATATTATGACAAGTCATAGGAATCGTCACAGGCTAATTACATACGTAAATTATGAATCCAAAGCTCCACCGTTAATTATTGATTGATAACTAATAGCGATAAACTAACTATTAGATAACATTTATTGGTTAAAGCAATGTCGTCTGCAACTAATTCTTCCCTACGCGAGCAACAACATCCCCTTATTCATCGGTTAGCTGATTGTATTGAAAAAGTTTGGCATCAACATTTGGATTTATCTGCTTATCATTTACCTGCTGAGTTGGGGTATGTGGAAGGTAAGTTAGAAGGTGAAAAATTGACGATTGAAAATCGCTGTTATCAAACGACTCAGTTCCGCAAGCTACATATGGAACTGGCAAAAGTTGGTCAAATGCTAGATATTTTGCATTGCGTGATGTTTCCTCGTCCGGAATATGATTTACCGATGTTTGGTTGCGATTTAGTCGGGGGTAGGGGTCAAATTAGTGCGGCGATCGCTGATTTATCTCCGCTGAATATAAATGGTACTTTGCCATCTACTTATAATGCTGCTCTCGGTGCATTACCCACTCTCAATTTCTCTCAACCCCGCGATTTACCTGAATGGGGAGATATTTTTTCTGAGTTTTGCATTTTTGTCCGTCCTGGTTCTGCTGAAGAAGAACAAATGTTTCTTTCAAGGGTAGAAAATTTTTTAGAAATTCACTGTCAAAATGCTGTTAATGCCAAAACAGTTTCATCGGAAACAGCAAGTCAACTGCTTGAAAGACAATTAAATTACTGTACTAAACAACAGCAAAATGATAAAACTCGTCGCGTTTTAGAAAAAGCTTTTGGTTCGGATTGGGCTGAATATTATATGACAACTGTTTTATTTGATGTTCCTTCCTAAATTGTTTTTAATAATTCCACAAACCCGGTTTTTTGAAAAAATCGGGTTTTTCCATGTCATAAATGAGGCATTGAAGAGTCGATTTGAGATTTTATTTTGAATTAGAACCATTTACAATCAAGTTATTTAGGTATCGAAATAGTATTACTCATCTGTAGATTCTGTTACCTTTTAATTTAGGCTGCGAATGTAGAATTTATTTAGCTTAAGTAAAATATGGTTATAGAAAACTCAAAGATTAGATGTACTAACTATAAGGAGTCAATATTCAATAATATTTATTCAACTTATCTTATTTTGAATGATTATTTTTAGGCAAATATTACTATTAATAAATCATAATTTCTAGATTTAGGTCAAAATTAGTTTAATTAAGTAAGTGGATCAAATTAAATATGCAGCTACCCCTCTCCTTGCTAAGGAGAGGGGAAGGGGTGAGGTTTGATCTTACATTTAATTACGCCTACCTACTTACTTGATTATTGCTGTAATCGATAATATTGCTGATTGAAAATATTTTCTGCTTTAATCTGGAAATTTTTTCTCAAAAATTGTCATTTAAAACAAAAAAATATCCAAAAAAACATCAAGATAAAAGTTAATTTTTGATAATTTTCTCGTCATGCAATTTAACCGTTATTACTATTTTTGATTGAATAAACAGCAACTACACAGCATATGTGAGATTATTTGTTTTTTAAAATTACCAATTTTTTTGATTTATTGTTAGCAAATTATTGATTATTTTTAACAACTTGAATGCTGGAGATGGAATTACTTATTACTATTATTTCCCCTCAGCAAAATTAAAAATATGGAGCAACAAGATATTATGTCAAGGGTGAGTGAGAAACCAGTACCCAAAGAGCGCCCACCTGGTAAATCGATATTGTGGTGGGGTATTGCAGCAGCAGTTCCGTTAGCGATTACTGCCGGGGTACTAACTAAAGCGAGAATCGAACAATTACAAAGGGCTAATACACAAATACCAGTAGCACCAGCAATAACTAGCGTGAATGCAATCGGACGTTTGCAACCTCAAGGAGAAGTGATTAAACTTTCTGCACCAACCGGCATACAAGGTACATCACGGGTAGATCAAATGTTGGTGAAAGAAGGACAAAAGATAAAAAAAGGTCAAATTATTGCAGTTTTAGATAGTTTTGCAGGTAGTCAAGCTGCGGTAGAACAAGCAAAAGCCCGAATTCAAGAAAGCCGTGCGAATTTAACTATTGTGAAGGTAGGTTCACCGCGAGAAATTCAGGCTCAAAAAGCGATAATTGCTCGCTTGCAAGCACAATTAAATGGTGAACAAAAAGCTAGTGATGCAACAATCGCTCGCTTACAAGAGCAATTGCGTGGAGAAACTATTTCTCAACAAGCAACAGTAAATCGTTTATCTGTGGAATTAGAAGGGCAACAAGATTCTCTTAGAGCAACGGTAGCGAGGGTGCAAGCGGAAGCTAAAAATGCTCAAGTTGATGCCCAACGTTATGAACAATTGTATAGACAAGGTGCTATTTCTCAACAAGAACGGGATAGAAGACAACTTACCGCACAAACTGCAACTCAGCAATTAATAGAAAGTCAAGCTAGCCGCAGACAAGTAATAGCCAGTTTACGAGAGCAGCTTGCTCAAGCGACAGCAGATAGAGGAAAAACTATAGAAGTCCTTCGACAACAGCTTGTAGAAGCAGCAGCAAATCAAAATAAAACCATCACAACTTTACAAAGACAAATAGAAGAACAAAAAGCAAATTTAGATCGACTTGAAGAAATTCGTCCTAGCAACACTCAAATAGCACAAGCTCAAGTTGGTAACGCGGTAGCGCAAATGAGAAAAGCGGAAGCGGATATGAAGTTGAGTTATGTCATTGCACCAATTGCAGGAGAAATTTTAGAAATACATACCCAAGCAGGAGAAACCATGAGTGCTGAGGGTATTGCTGACATTGGACGTACCGATGAAATGATTGTTGTAGCTGAAGTTCCTGAAGCGGGTATTAGTAGAGTGCGTCTTGGACAACTAGCTTCTATAGTCAGTGACAATGGAGCATTTAGCGGGCAATTACAGGGAACCGTGTCTGAAATTGGGAGAAAGATAGGCAAGAAAGATGTACTAAACAACGATCCAGCAGCAGATGTAGATGCCAGAGTTGTGGAAGTTAAGATTTCTCTATCCGAACAAGATAAAGAGAGAGTCGCAGGTTTAACCAATGCGAAAGTGATTGCGACGATTCAGATTTAAAAGTTAAAGGTTAAAGGTTAAAGGTTAAAGGTTAAAGGTTAAAGGTTAAAGGTTAAAGGTCAAAGGTTAAAGGTTAAAGGTTAAAGGTTAAAGGTTATAGCTCCTAACTTACAATGCTTTTCGGTTCTATGCTCTATTCCCAATCTAAAATTTAAAATCCAAAATCCAAAATCTTTTATGGGAAAATTACCTCTAGCGTGGTTACAACTTAAGCGTGAAGCTTCTCGTTTAGCAGTGGCATTAGCAGGAATTGCTTTTGCTGATGTTTTAATGTTTATGCAGCTTGGTTTTCGCGATTCTTTGTATTACAGTAATGTTCGCTTTCATCACAGTTTACAAGGAGAAATAGTTTTAATTAATCGTCAGTCAAGTGCTTTACTGTCGATGAAAACGTTTTCTCAAAATCGGCTTTACCAAGCTCTAGATTTAAAGTCTGTGGAGTCAGTACACCCAATATATGTAGACTACACAAGTTGGAAAAATCCACAAACTGGTATTCCTAGAAATCTTTTAGTTATAGGAATGAATCCACAACAAAATGTATTTGAACTTCCTGGTGTTCAAGAAAATTTAGATCAACTTCAATTACCAAATGTAGTGTTATATGACCGTTCTTCTCGACAAGAGTATGGACCGATCGCAACTCAATTTGAACAAGGTGATGAGGTGACAGCAGAAGTTAGAAGAAAGTTGGTTAAAGTGGGAGGATTATTTACTTTAGGTGCTTCATTTGGAGCAGATGGTAATTTAATTACTAGTGATATTAATTTTCTGAGAATTTTCCTAAATCGTCAGCCTGGATTAATTGATATTGGTTTAATTAAATTGAAACCCGGTGCAGATCCAAAGGTTGTTGCTGAACAGTTGAAAAGCTATTTAAATACTGATGTTAAAGTTTTCACTAAGGAAGAATTTGTTGATTTTGAAAGAAATTTTTGGGCTAGTAGTACGGCTATTGGTTTTATTTTTACTTTGGGAACAATCATGGGTTTTATTGTGGGAACTGTGATTGTTTATCAAATACTTTATACCGAAGTGTCAGACCATTTAGTTGAATATGCTACTCTCAAAGCAATTGGATATTCACATAATTATTTTTTAGTTGTAATTCTTCAAGAAGCTCTGATTTTGGCTGTGTTGGGATATTTACCGGGATTAGCTTTTGCTTTATTTCTATACAAACAAGCAAGAACGGCTACTCTTTTACCAGTTTTTATGAGTAGTAGTCGAGCGATTATGGTACTGATTTTAACTATTTTGATGTGTTTTATATCAGGTATAATTGCCGTCAAAAAATTGAAATCAGCCGACCCCGCAGATATTTTTTAATTAGGTGAAAGGTCAAAGGTCAAAGGTCAAAGGTCAAAGGTCAAAGGTTTAAGGTCAAAGGTCAAAGGTTAAAAATTCCTAAACACTAACAACTGTCAACTGTCCACTGTCAACTGTCAACTATTAACTATGATGAAAAAAGAACCTGTTATCTCAATTCAGTATCTCAATCACTACTATGGAAAAGGTTCGCTAAAAAAACAGATTTTGTATGATATAAATCTGGATATTTATCCTGGTGAAATAGTTATTATGACGGGACCTTCTGGTTCGGGTAAGACAACTTTACTTAGCCTAATCGGTGGTTTACGTTCGGTACAAGAAGGAAGTTTAAAGTTTTTGGGAGAAGAACTTTATCGAGCTAGTCCGAAAAAATTGGTCAGCACGCGACGAAATATCGGTTATATTTTTCAAGCACATAATTTACTAGAATTTTTAACTGCTAGACAAAATGTACAAATCGCAGCAGAATTAAATCAATTCATTTCTCAAAGAGAAGCTATTGCTAAATCCGAAGATATTTTAAGATCGGTGGGTTTAGCAAATCGAGTTGATTATTTTCCTGATAATCTTTCTGGAGGTCAAAAACAAAGAGTAGCTATTGCTCGTGCTTTGGTAAATAATCCTCCATTAGTATTAGCTGATGAACCAACAGCAGCTTTGGATAAACAATCTGGAAGGGATGTTGTAGAAATCATGCAGCACCTTGCTAAAGAACAAGGAACTTCTATTTTGTTAGTCACTCATGATAGTCGGATTTTAGATATTGCAGACCGGATTATTAATATGGAAGATGGTATTTTAAATAGCGAACAGCTAACATTTAATAGCTAAATGAATTTTAGATTTTAGATTTTAGATTTTAGATTTTGGACAAAAAGATATTAACTACCCAAATTTATGCTCCTAAATTTATGCTAATAGTTAATATAAAGTCGAAATCATAAATCTAAAATTGAGTGTTAACTGATAACTGATAACTGATAATTATGTAATATTGGCTGGACGACTAGTACGAAAAGTTACGTTAACGCCTTCATTAGATTGCTCTAATACTAATAAAGGTGTGGGTTTGGCTTTTTGATCCCAATGCATAAAGGCAATTCTACCTTGAATTGTAGGTTGCCAAGTATCATGATCTTCTGCGGGACTTAGGTAAGTTTCTACACAATCAATTAATTGGCTGATAGTAGCTGAAGTTGCTTGTGTAGGCAATTTCATTAATCTAATTTGAATACGAAATAGTACTCGTTTCCCATTATTTGTGGTACCTCCAGTTTCGTATTCTACATCAAAAGTTTCATCTACCTGTCTTGCCGCACTACTAGCGATTCCCACAACTCCTTGTTGAGCGTGATTTGGACGTAGTGCTTGAGTAATTTTATCTTTGATTTTAATTTTTATCTGATTAACAATGGCGAAGTGAAATACTTCTTCTTCCATCCGCATTCGTAAATAATCGAGATTGAATTCTCGTGAGTTAATCAAATCGGGGTTTGCTTCCATTTTACGAATCGTTTGGAGAGATAGCTTCAGCTTTTTCTCTAACTCTCGTGTACGGAATTTTTCAAACCGAAGTTTTTTTTCTAATTTACTGATTTTGATTTTGCCGTAGATGATCAAAGCAATTACCATTAAGGTAAGTCCTCCTGATACAATAATTGGCAATGAAGGTGATTGATTATCTAGAGTATCCGTAGATGGGGTTACTGTTTGAGATGTATCAGATTGAGCAAGAAAGATTAAAGTTGGCATAATAAGCACAATCAAAATTGGACTCCTAATTGCTAGGATGCCCAAATTTGCAGCTGTATTTTGCGATATGATTATATTTTCTTGGAAAATTTATTGGCACACTTTGCAAAGTTTCAAAATTAATTCAATAATAGACATCTCCGAAAAAGAATGTAGAGACGCTCATAGTATCGCGTCTCTACAAGGTTTCTGGATGACGCATATTTAATTTCCGGAGATGTCTAATAATTCAATAATAATTTCCATCTCTGCCTTTTTTAACCCAAGCTTTTTAATCTAAATGTCCTGTTTATCTCTTCCTCAACTTCCCCATGACTGCTTTTCCAAAATCCGGCTTGTGGCTACGGATATGGATGGCACTTTAACTACAAAGGGAAAATTCACTCCCGCACTGCTACAAGCTTTGCAAGATTTAGCAACAGCTAATATCAAAGTCATAATTGTTACTGGACGTTCCGCTGGTTGGGTTAGCGGATTGTCATATTATTTACCAGTAGTCGGGGCGATCGCAGAAAATGGAGGTTTATTTTATTCATGTATAAAAAACAAGTGGTTTCTATTACACCGATATCAGACTTAGACTTGCATCGAAGAGATTTAGCGGCTGTTTTTGAGAAATTAAAGCTTAATTTTCCTCAAATTAAAGAATCATCTGATAACTGTTTTCGGATTACTGATTGGACTTTTGATATTACAGGTTTAGATAACACTTCATTACAAACGATGCAGCATCAATGTCAGGAATTAGGTTGGGGATTCACTTATAGTAATGTTCAGTGCCATATCAAACCTGACGGGCAAGATAAGGCTGTAGGTTTATCGCAAGTGCTGCAAGAATATTTTGGGGAATATGTCTCGGATAAAGTTGTTACTGTCGGGGATAGCCCTAATGATGAAAGTTTGTTTGATCCAAATTACTTTCCTTTATCGGTAGGTGTTGCGAATGTGTTGGAATATGTTGATCAATTACAGCATAAACCAGCTTATATAACCCAAAAGAAAGAAGGTGAAGGTTTTTGCGAACTATCTGATTATATTTTGCAAGCTAGGAGTTAGTACCACCGGAATTGTAGAGACGTAGCATTGCTACGTCTGTACTGGAGTTAGGAGTTATAGAAGTCGGGTTTTTATGAGAATTGTAAAGGTATTACAGATACTTATCCTAAAAACCCGACTTCTTCCCATAAACTAACAAGTCGGGTTTAGAAGTCGGGTTTTTCATCAAATTGTCAGGTTATTACAGATAGTTGTACTAAAAACCCGACTTCTTGAAATAACCGTATTGTGTTTTAAATACGACTTGTCATTACATAAAAGTCGGTGTAATTATGATTTAATAGCAGTACATATTTATACTTACGCTTTTGAAACTTCCTTGTTGGTAGGATAAATCAAAATATAGGCTGCTGATAAAATAAGTTCTGTTACGATTAATAATTTTATCGAAACTGTTTATTTATGCAAGACTCTGAAAACTCTTCAGCCGCTAGCGATAATCAAAAATTAAATCAAGAATTACAAAAAGAAATTCGCTATCGCAAATTGCTTGAGGAAAAGTTAAGTACTTCTGAAGCTAAGTTGCGTGGTATTGTTGAGGCGATACAAGACATTATTTTAATGGTAAGCATTCAAGATGATAATTTTTCTAACGTAGAAATTTTGCCAACTTGTGCGAGCAATACGGATGTTAATCATAACAAATTAATTAATCAAACTGCGGAACTTTTTTTTCAGGAATCAACGCTTAAAACTTACTTAAAACAAGTTCAACAGGCTTTAAATACACAAAAAACCGTAAATTTTGATTATCTTTTACAAGAGGAAGAAGATCAATTTTGGTTTAGCGCTAGCATTTCTCCGATTTCTGAAAAAACCGTTTTGTGGGTAGCACGGGATATTACTCAACGCAAAACAGCAGAGCAAGCTTTAACAGAAAGTGAAGCACGTTTTCGTGCTGTTTACGAACAAGCTGCTGTGGGAATCTATCAGGTTTCCCTCTACGGTGAATTTATGCAGGTTAACTCGCGATTTTGTGAAATGTTAGGTTATAAAGAATCATTTTAAAACAGATAAGTTGGCAAAGTATTACTCATCAAGATGATATTGAAGCCGAATTAATGCATCTGCGACAGCTATTTAGTAATGAAATTTCTAACTACTCTTTAGAAAAACGATTTATTTGTAAGTGGAATAAATACAATCAAGAGCAATGGGTTAATATTAGTGTCTCATTAGTACGTAATGAACAAGGAATACCCGATTATTTTCTTGGTGTAGTCGAAGATATTTCCCTACGCAAATGGACGGAAGATGCTTTACGGGAAAGTGAAGCACGTTTTTGTGCTATTTTCGAGCAAGCTGCTGTGGGAATTTATCAAATTAAACTATCCGGTGAATTTATCGAGGTTAACCCCCGTTTTTGCGAAATTACCGGCTATAGTGAGTCAGAATTATTAGATTTAACTTGGCAAGATATTACAGATTTGGATAATTTAAATTCTTTCACTGAGTTGATGTTTAATATTCTGAATAATAAAACACATACTAACTCAATACAAAAACAACTTATTCATAAAAATGGCCAGTTAGTACAAGTAAAAACTAATATTTCCCTAGTTTGCGATCGCCTTAATATTCCGCAATATTTTCTTTGTGTAGTCGAAGAGATAGGAAAGTGATGAGTTAGGAGTTAGGAGTTATGAGTTAAGGATTGATAATGGGTAACTGTCCACTGTCAACTGGTAATCAATAACTAACAGCATTAATCTTGGGAGTATAACGCCACAATTGATACAAGCGGGTTGCTGGCATGGTGAGATACAGCATATCCCCACCGCTGAGACAGGTTTCCAGTAATTCCCAACCGTGAATAGTTTGAGAATTGGTTTCTACATATAAAGGTACAAAATCGGCAGACATGGCTGCTTCTTTGACTTTTTGACCGCAAAATGGATGAGTCGGTGTAATTATTGTCGCAAAAGCTACCCATAAACTATCGGAGGTGATGCCATTGCCGAGAATTCTACCACCCAAGGCGGCGGCAGCAAAAGCAGGTGCTGCAAGCTCTGCGGGACTTAATACTGCTTCAAAATCGAATACTTCCTGTGCCATGCGAGCAAAGTCGGGGTCGGCATAATTTACTACTACGGGAATTTTTGGTGATAATCCTTTGGCTTTGAGGGCAATTTCGATGTTGGTTGCATCGTTGCCGGTAACGGCAATTAAAGCGGCTGCATTCGCGACATTACAAGACTTAAGAGTTTCTGGAAAGCTTGCATCAGCATGAATTGTCGGAATACCCAAACTGCGAGCAGTATTGACAAATTTACCGTTACTATTGGGTTCAATAACTACAACATCTTGTCCGCTGTTATGAAGTTGCTGGACAATTTTGATGCCAAGTCCACCCAAACCACAGACAATATAGTGATTGCGTCGGGGTACTCGTGCTGCATCCCAAAATTGTTTAAAACGAGTTCCCAATACAAAATCGTTGAGCAAAGCATACCAAATACCAAATATCGCTGCTCCAACCAACATCATAATAATGGTGAATATCTTAATGCTATCAGGAGCTTGCTCTACTACTTCTTCGTTGCCACCTGCCCCCGTAATCATACCTACAGAAAAATACAAAGCATCAATTAAAGACATATTCAATTCGGTAGATACATAAGTAAGAGTCGCTAGTGAAATAATCATCATTAACAACATTGCTCCTACCAACACCGATTGAGCATGATGCCTAAATTGCCGTAAATTAGTTATAACTTTAAGCAATTTTGCAATCAATGATTTACGAGTTGTACGGACTTGGGGTTGAGTACCGACAATTAAACGATCGCCTTTTTGAAGTTCATGTCCCGACATGACTGCGGATACTAAATCTAAATCACCCTCTACGGGTAAATAATAAATCAGCATTCGCGATCGATCTTCCCATAATTCATTGAGTTTACGACCGTTCCATGGGTGGAAGGAATGAATATATTCTTCGTGTATGGGCCAAGTTTGTTTAAATAATTTTATTTGTCCAATCGCTTTATTTCCTAATGCTGCAAAACTGAACACGGGTGCTGCTAATCCGGCAACACTCATACTCAAATGGTCTGGTAAAGTGTAATCTAAACGTTCGCCTAAACTAGTGTTAAAAAAGCGGTTGATTATCCGAATGCGGGGATTAAGCACCCGCGCTTGCATCATAATCCACAAGTTTAATGCATCATCACCTCCAGCGATAACTAAAGTATCTGCTTGTTGAATCCCTGCTGCTTTAAGGGTACTAGCTGCCTGTAAATCTCCTACAATCACATCTCCCGCTCTTTCACCGGAAATGGTTTGATGATGAATACCAACAACTAAGGCTCCCTGCTGTCTGAGCAAACGAAAGATTTTATATCCAGTGCGTCCTAAATTACAGACAATAATTCTGGGTTTCATATAAAAGCAGCAAAATTACTACGAAAAGCTGCACTCACAAAAGGTTTATTCACATGATTACTCACCTACACCCATAAGAACTGTAACTGAACGCACGAGATTAAAAATTAGTTAAGAATTAGGAGTTAGGAGTTAGGAGTTAGGAGTTTTGGAGTTTGGAGTTAGGAGTTTGGAGTTTGGAGTTTGGAGTTTGGAGTTTGGAGTTTGGAGTTTGG
>JAAUSO010000277.1 GCA_012033205.1 Richelia sp. SL_2_1
GGTGCCCGGAGGGTGGGGTGAGGTAAAATTTGTATTGCACCCAAGTGAAAACCGCCATATCCCAATCCGCCGGGGAATGCAATTCCCCGTCTAATAGCACAAGTCCTATGAATAGGACTAAAAAATCAATCAAATCAATCAGAAAATTCTGACCAAGTAAAGAATAGGTATTATTTCAAACTTATCTAATTGGTATTTTTACTGTAAATATTGCACCTTGCTGTTCTCCGGGACTGTCTGCGGTTATGATTCCCCCGTGGAGTTCGACGATTTGACGGGCGATGGCCAATCCCAAACCTAAGCCGCCAAATTTACGAGTTGTGGCGCTGTCTTCTTGGCGAAAATGCTCGAACAGATAAGGCAGAAACTCTTTATTGATGCCTTTGCCGGTGTCTTTTACCTGGATTTGAGCATAGTTATCAAGTTGGGTTAATTCTATGGAAATATGTCCGTTTTGGGGAGTAAATTTAACTGCATTAGATAAAATATTCCATACTACCTGTTGCAAACGTCCGGCATCACCCTTGACTATTCCCACCGATGATGATTTTACTGTATGGATAGTAATTGATTTAGCTTCTGCTGCTAACTGAACCGTTTCTAAGGCAGCTTGAATAACTGTAGTTAAATCCACAGGTGCTACCTCTAAGCTGAGTTTACCCCGGATAATTCGGGATATATCGAGCAAATCATCAATTAGTCGGGTTTGTAGTTTAGCGTTGCGTTCGATGGTTTGTAGGGCTATTTGGGTTTTCTGCGCGTCGAGTTCACCTTTTTGTAATATTTTTGTCCACCCCAAAATCGGATTTAGGGGGGTGCGTAATTCATGAGAAAGAACCGCGAGAAATTGGTCTTTAACGCGGTTCGCTTCTTCTGCGGCTTCTTGGGCGCATTTTTGATCCTGGATATCGGTACAAGAACCAAACCATTTGACAATTTGCCCGTTTTCATTGCGTAGAGGAACCGCTCGTCCTAAAAACCAGCGGTATTCTCCATCGCTAGCTCGGCGAAAACGGTATTCGATATGATAACTATTACCAGTACGAAGCGACTCGCTCCATACATCTATACATTTTTGCAGGTCGTCGGGATGCAGTACGGGTTCCCAGCCCCGACCTTGGGTTTGCTCTAAAGTCATGCCGGTATAATTAAACCAGCGTTGATTGTAGTAGTCAGTAAAACCATCCGGACGAGATGTCCAGATAATTTGCGGCATGGAATTAGTTAAGGTGCGGAAGTTTAACTCGCTTTCACGCAATGCTAATTCCGTTTGTTTTTGCTCGGTAATATCGTGAGCTACGCAATAAAAAACTCCTAGTTTTGGGTAAGTAGCAACGTTCCACAAAAGCCAGCGGTAGGAACCATCTTTTCTGCGGTAGCGGTTTTCATACCCAGTCGTATTAAATCCTTGTGCTACTTTTTCGGCTTCTGCAATAGTTGAAGCTACATCGTCCGGATGTATGAACTCAAGATAAGGCTTTGTTTTCAGTTCTTTTGCAGTCCAACCTAAAGTTTTTTCCCAAGCTGGATTTACCTGGGTGAAGTAGCCTCCAAAGTTGGCGATCGCCATCATATCCCCGGACAATTCAAAAAATCTGTCCCGTTCTTCGGTAATTTGTTTGGGTTGAGTGAGGTTAATAATAAAAGCAACTACTTCTTGATTTTGGTTAAATGGTTCATCAATTGCAGCCGCTCCAATTAAAATCGGAATTTGCTGACCATTTTTATGAAGATACTCTTTTTCGTAAGGCGTACAAACACCTTTTGTAGTTAATTCTTCTATGGCTTTAGCATCTAGGGGGGCAAATTCTGGGGGAGTCAACTCGTCCCAACGGACTTGACCTGATTCGATTTCCTCAATTGTATACCCAGTCATATTTAAGAAGTAGTCGTTGGCGTAGCGCAACCCACCAGAGCCGTCACCAAAAACGACCCCAAACATATTTGATTCTACCAGTCGCCGCAATCGGCGCTCACTTTCTCGTAATGCTGCGTCTGCTTGTTTCTCTTCGGTAATATCTTCTGCAACACCTGCGAGTCGGTAAGGTTTAGTGCTACCATCCTGTACTACAAAACCGCGATCGCGTATCCAACGAATCGAACCATCGGGACGCACAATGCGATATTCTTCTATATTACCGTTGTTTGCTAGACATCGTTGAGGAGCCGTTTGCATTTGTTCTCGGTGTTCTGGATGAATCGTTTCGATTAAATTGTGGGAATCATCGTATATATATTCGCGAGAACGTCCCCAAATTTCCTCAAAAGCTGGACTAAGATAAAGCAATTGATCTGTTTGTAAATCGTGTAGCCAAAAGACATTTTCAATTGTCTCTGCCATTTGCCGAAATCTTGCTTCACTTTCTGCAAGGGCTGTTGCTGCTTGCTTGCGTTCATTGATATCAGCAGTGATGATGACGATTCCTTCGGGTGTAGGATAAAGTCGAATCTCAAACCAGCGATTCCAAGTCGGGTAATAAAACTCGAACTGCCTTGAATTTCTTTCAACCATGACTTGTTGCGCGTAATGCTCAAATTCGCTATCAATTAAATCTTGATAAATCTCCCACAGGCTTTTACCCAAAATCTCTTCACGGTTCATTCCCATGATTTCGACTTGGCGATGATTAACATCAATAAACTGCCAGTTTCGATTCAAAGCGGCAAAACCATCACGAATGCTTGACAAAATATCTTGCGCTCTGGTTTCTGCGGCTGTTGTTTCGATCCGCGCTGTTTCCAGTACTTGGGCTGTGCTACGTTCAATTTCCCAAGCGCGAGCATTGCTAATTGCAGTCGCGATTTGTCCGGCAACTAAATCAAAGAAGCCTCGATAATCTGCGTTATAAGGTCGTATGGGACTAATTCCCGCAATCAAAAATCCCTTAACGTCAACTTGTCCCGATGCGATTAAAGGTACGACAGCAACTGTTTTTGATAATTCTCCATTTAATTGCAGCCCCTCAATAATTTGGCTCTTACCTGTAGCTAAAACAGTCGATAACGACCATAATTGACAAATTTCATTTTCTGAATCAATTTCAATCTCTTGCGGACAGAACAGCGTTCCTGCATCGAATCCGGCAACTCCGTTAAGCTGTGCTTTATTTTGCTTATCGTTGAGTAAATACAGCAGCGCAAACGGTACATCTTCTGGATTATTCCCCAAAATCCCAGCGGAAACTTGACAAACTTGCTCAACCGACTTCACCCCAATGTTTCCCGTCGCTAATTCTCGTTGAATTCGCAGTTGTCTTTCACCGATGACTCGCTCGGTTGTCTCGGTACTAATAACCAGCGTACCGTTAATCTCACCATTATCATCTCGAACCGGACTGTAACCATAAGTCCAGTAAACTTCTTCTAAATAACCATTACGAATAATCGGCACTAAATGGTCTTCGTTCCAACTAGATTCACCCCGCTTCATTGCTGCATCGATTTGCTCACCGATAATATGCCAAGTTTCAGTCCAAAATTCTCTTCCTTTGGCTCCTAATGCTTGGGGGTGCTTTTCTGGTCCTAAACTCAGACGGTAAGCATCATTGTAAAATTGAATTAACTCTTCTCCCCAAAATAAAAATATCGGCTGACGAGAGGTAAGCAGTATATTCAAAGTTGTTTTTAAGCTTTGCGACCAATTTTCCACTGTACCAAGACTGGTTTGTGACCAATCAAAGGAACGCATCAACACCGCCATTTCGCTATTACCAATAAATATATCTTCTCCCGTCATTGGATTTTAGATTTTAGATTTTAGATTTTAGATTTTAGATTGACTTTACCTTTAAACGGGAGCATCCGCACCTTAATTGAATTGTTGCTTTCGTTAGTAAAACAGGGTTTTACACAATTTATCCCACACTATAAGTACTTACGCAAAATTATTTATATAATTACTCGTGAGTTATATAAGGCTCCCCTTTTCCCTCTTCACGGACTAAACGAAATGTTTAATTTATTTTGCACGAGTACTTATAAATATAGGACTTAGACCATTGTTACAATACTCGGATGGTGCCGTACTCTCACTTTCATCTGATTGCGTTAAGAATTGCTGCTGTGTACAAGCAACGGCAATAATCTGGTCGTGTTCATCCACACCGCCGTGAGCAGCCTCCCCTACAAGAAAAATGTGTCAGATGCGTAAATCCTAAAATACTACAAGTACTTAATTCTATATATTTATATCACAAGCAAGAGTTGATTATTCCTACTCAAATCAATAATCTATAACTAATTTTAACGCCATGGCAATTTTTTTATAGTGATATCTTTATCATTTACTTTATTTACAGTTATCTAAATAAATCTTTCCCAAAAAAATCATTTCTTCAGACAGATTATTCATCCTCAATCCTAATTCTTCCGATAACCCCTCTTCTGTCTTAAGGATGATTTATTTATCTACCCATTGACTTGCCATGTAATACGTCTGTAGTATAAAGATAAAAATCCTTTCCCATAAGAATTTGGTTATTGGTAATTAGGGATTATTAACAGTTCACTGTTGAGTATTAAGGCTTGGGGGCAACATCCAACCTTGGTATGTAATTAATTGTGTCTAAGTACTTACCCATTACCAATTACCCATTACCCATTACCTATTAAGCGCGTGCATCATGGCAAACCTACGAGATATAGTTAATTCCTATCGTCCCTACTGGGGACTGAGTATATTTAGCATTGCAGCATCCAGTATTTATGAAATTCTTGATTTAGTTGTGCCTTATGCAATTGGGCAGATATTGAATCTGCTTTCAGGGCAACCATTAGACGGATTTTTGAGAAGTGCGATCGCGATAATTTCCAATTTAACTAATTATCCAGTCAACCAAACTTTATCGTTAAGTGTTTTATTGGGTTTAATTTTCGTTGTTACAGTCTTGAGAGCGCCGACACAGCCATGGTTGAGCGGTTGGTTTCATTGGTACATTGCGTTAAAAGCACGTCGCGATCAAAACCAACAATCAGTAAAAAAAATTCTCACCTTACCTTTAGAATTTTATGATGAAAACAACCCTGGAAGAATAGCTTCGCGGGTAGCAAAAGGAATTTCTAATCAGACATGGACTTATCCCGAAATTACCGGACAATTGCTTCCTAAAGTATTTAGAGTTTTGGGAATTTTTGTATTTATTTGTTTCGTTGATTTGCGGATTGCAGTTTTGTTTTTAATGTCTTTTATAGTAATTCTCAGCTTTACGTTGAAGCATTTACAGCAGCTAATTAAATACGAAAGTCGCTTAGATAAATATTCAGAAAATACAGAAAGTAGAACTTCTGAAATTGTCAGCAACATCAAAACAGTTAAAGCATTTGCTACCGAAGCCAAAGAATTACAGCGTCAACAACAACGATTTGAAAGGGAATTAAACGTAGTTGTATACCGGATTCACAAAGGTTACGTGAAACTGAATACCTGGCAAAAAAGTTTAATTCAGTTTTGCGTATTCGCGATACTCGGTTTAACTTTAGCAGCAACCATAGACGGTAGAATTACCTTGGGTCAATTTATTATGACCTTGACTTTATCGAGCATGGCATATGCCGAACTAGAGCCAATCAGCATTCTGGCAGAAATATTTGCTCGTCGTTACAGTTCCATGTTGCGGTTTCAAGAATTTCTCCAAGAACCATCAGGAGTTGATTCTCAAGGACTTTTAGAACCACGTAAATCAGAAAAATCCTACAATTTTACAGGTAAAGTTGAATTTTCCCATATAGATTTTGGTTACGAATCCAGTCGGCGAATTTTACACGATATCAATCTACTAATTGAACCATATCAAACAGTAGCATTAGTTGGTCGTAGCGGTTCGGGTAAATCAACTTTGGTAAAACTGCTGTTTCGGTATTTTGAACCGCAATCTGGGAAAATACTAATGGACGGTGAAGATATCCGCAACTTAGACGTAGGAGAATATCGCAGAAGATTGGCGATCGTTCACCAAGAAGTAGATATTTTCAACGGTACAGTTTTAGATAACCTGACCTACGGAAACCAAAACGTCAGTTTTGCAGAGGTAGAAGAAGCCTGTAGGATTGCCAAACTTGATGAAGTAATCAACTTGTTACCTGAAGGTTACTATACCGTAGTCGGCGAACGAGGAGTGAGATTATCCGGAGGACAAAGACAGCGACTTGGAATAGCCAGAGCATTGTTAGTTAATCCCGACGTACTCGTATTTGATGAAGCTACATCCAGCTTAGACTATGAATCCGAGCGTTCCATTCAATTAGCAATGCGTTCAATTCAAGGAACCCGCACCACCATAGTCATTGCTCACCGACTCAGTACCGTTAGAGAAGCCGATAAAATCGTTGTATTAGATCAAGGAAGAATTGTAGAAATAGGAAGCCATGAAGAACTATTACAACAACAAGGAATTTACCGTAGATTGCACTCATTGCAAGAAACAGGAGAGCTTTTGAGTTAGTTGACAGTGGACAGTTGACAGTGGACAGTTAGGAGTTAGGAATTGTAGAGACGTAGCAATGCTACGTCTGTACGGGAGTTAGGAGTTAGGAGTTAGGAGTTATAAATTTTAATCTTTAACCTTTAACCTTTAACCTTTAACCTTTAACCTTTAACCTTTAACCTTTAACCTTTAACCTTTAACCTTTAACCTTTGACCTATAACCTTTAACCTTAACCTTTAACCTTAAAACTTTCGTACT